>NZ_LWDV01000006.1:270275-328413 GCF_001693735.1 Orenia metallireducens | reverse complement strand
TTTAACCTCTCTTTGTAAAAAGAGGTTTTTTTATTTTTTGTACAAATTATTTAATTTATTATCATAAAAATTTATTTCTCGGAGGAATAAAATACTAAATATAGAATATATTATTAATAAGAGCTTTTTAAAAGTTGTTTTATAGTGGTAACAATAATAATTAGATACTTTTTTATTAAAAACAATTATTTATAATAAAAATAAGATTATTAATAAAGAAAATAATGTTATATTAAATTATTTTAAAACATAAATTAATTCAACAATGAACAATGTACACTAATTTTTGCGAATTGAAAATGTTTTTTACTTTTACAAATTATTTTTATAAAGGTAGCTGAAGAGCCTATAAATTCTTTATCTTTACCGTATAAGATATAAATAAATGGATAATTTTTATGGAGTTATAATTATCATAAGTTAATAATTTTATAAGTATATCCATTAAGTAATACTCTTATTTTAAGTATTCTTGTGGGTTTTTTTATTATAAACATTATGACTTTAAGCAATCCAAATAAAGCAGACAATTATTTATAATGATCGGAGGATATAAGGTGATTAAGAAGAAGAAGTTAGGAGATATTTTAGTTGAAGCAGGATTTATTACAGAAGAAGAATTATATAAGGCTTTAAGGATTCAAAAGGGGAGTGATAAACGGTTAGGTGGAGTTTTACAAGAGCTAGGTTTAGTCAGTGAACAGGACTTAGTAGAGGCATTAGAATTTCAGTTAGGGATTCCACAAGTAGATTTGAACAAATTTGTTATTGATTCAGATATAATCAAAATTATACCATCAACTCTAGCTCAAAGACATCATGCTATACCTATTAAAAAGAGAGGAAATATTTTAACTGTAGCTATGGAAGATCCGCTAGATGTACTAGCAATAGATGATATTAGAATCAAGACTAATTGTGAGGTTATCCCTGTTATTGCTACTAAGACTGAAATTAATCATGTCTTAGAAAAATATTTTGGAAATAATGATATATTAAACGAATTTCTAGATGATATTGATGCAGAATGGAAGAGTGCAGAAGAAGAAGATATCAAAGAAGATGAATTAAGAGAAATGGTAGATGATGCTCCTATTGTGAAACTAGTGAATAATATCATAGCTGATGGTGTCAGGTTAAGAGCAAGTGATATCCATATAGAACCAAAAGATAACGATGTACAGGTTAGATATAGAGTAGATGGTCTTTTACATAATGGGATAAATATTCCCAAAAATGTTCTAGCTGCTTTAGTATCTAGAATAAAGATTATGTCTGATTTAGATATAGCCGAAAGGCGAATTCCTCAAGATGGTAGAATTCAAATGGTTATTCATGGTAAAGAGATAGATTTGCGTGTATCCACTTTACCTACTGTTAGGGGAGAAAAAGTAGTTATGAGAATATTAGATAAAAGTAATCTTATGTTGAATTTAGAGGATTTAGGTTTTTTACCTGAACATTTGAGAGTTTTTAAAGAGATGATAAATTATCCTCATGGAATGATACTAATCACTGGTCCTACAGGTAGTGGTAAAACAACTACTCTTTATTCAGCATTAAATTCACTGGATAATGAGCATGAAAATATTATTACAGTTGAGAATCCAGTTGAATATAGATTAGAAGGAATTAATCAAGTACAGACCAATGATAAAGCAGGAATGACCTTTGCTAGTGCTTTACGTGCTATTTTGCGTCAAGATCCTGATATAGTGTTAATAGGTGAGATTCGTGATAGAGAAACAGCAAAGATTGCTATTAACGCAGCTTTGACTGGACATTTAGTCTTAAGTACTCTACATACTAATGAAGCTGCTGGTGCTTTATCAAGGTTAATAGATATGGGAGTAGAGCCTTTTTTAGTGTCATCTTCGGTTGTAGGAGTTGTAGCACAGCGCCTAGTAAGAAAAATATGTCCACATTGTAAGGTCAAGTCTCGAGAAAAATTAGTAGACAAGGATTTAGAAAGGTATTTAGGTAAAGGGAAAGATAGAATTAATTTTTATCATGGAAAAGGTTGTAGGGAGTGTAATGATACAGGTTATAGAGGACGAGCTGCTGTTCATGAGATTTTAGAGATTGATAATATTCTAAAAAGAATGATAGTACAAGGGGCTTCAACAGAGGATATTGCTGAAAGGGCAATAGAAAATGGGATGATTACTCTAGAAGCCTCTGGTTTGCATAAAGTTAATAAAGGTATTACTACATTAGAAGAGATAATGAGAGTTACTAAAGTACAACTAGGAAAGCCTGAATTCATTGGGTAAAGGAAGTACTAATTATGAGATTAGAGAATTTATTAAAAGAAGGTGTCAAATTGGGAGCTTTAGATATTCACTTAGCTGTTGGTATTCAGGCTATGGCTAGAATTAATAGTAAGTTAAAGGCTATTGGTAATGAAGTAATAACTCCAGACAAGATGGCTAACTTACTTTTGGGAATGATGCAAGAACATCACAAGAAGATATTTAAGGAAAGGGGAGAGGTCGATTTTGCTTTTCATTTAGATTGTGATGGTTTTGATCATCGTTTCAGGGTTAATGCTTTTCACCAAAGGGGTAGTGCTGGTGGAGTTTTAAGAATAATTCCCCATAAAATTCCACCTTTAAACGAATTGGGATTACCCCAAAAATTAAAAGAGATTGCTTTAAGGCCAAGGGGGTTGTTCTTAGTTACTGGTCCCACTGGAAGTGGTAAATTAACTACTTTGGCTTCAATTATTAATTTTATTAATCATAAAGTAGATAGACATATTATTACCCTTGAAGATCCAATTGAATATGTTCATCGCTATGATAAGTCCATTATCAATCAAAGGGAAATAGGTTCTGATACATTAAGTTTTGCTAATGGATTACGTTCAGCATTAAGGCAAGACCCTGATATTATTTTAGTAGGTGAGATGAGAGATTTAGATACTATTTCTACAGCAATTACAGCAGCAGAAACAGGACACTTAGTCTTAGGAACCTTACATACAAATGGAGCTGCAGAGAGTATCGAGAGAGTTATCAATGTCTTTCCTCCTCATCATCAACAACAGGTTAGAACCCAACTAGGATTGATATTACAAGGGATATTATCTCAACAATTAATTCCTACCTCTAACGGTCTAAATAGGGTTTTGGCTACTGAACTGTTAATCGTAAATAATGCAGTTAGGAATCTGATTAGAGAAGGCAAGGTTCACCAGATTGAATCGGTAATGCAAACAAGTAGGAATTCTGGAATGCATACGATGGACTATTCATTGAAGAAACTCTATCAAGAGAATAAGGTGAACTGGGATGATATTTTAAATAGAGCCAATAATATTAATTATATAAAAAATTTAATCTAATATTTGCAGGAGTTCACATTAATTATAGTGAATTACACGTTTGCAAATACCATATTATACAAAATGATTAAAATTAAGGTAAAATAAATTTTGTTATCTTCTTAGAAGGGAGGGCAATCAATGGCGGAATTTGTTTATAAAGCAAGAAATACTGAAGGTAGTAGTTTAGAGGGATTAATGGATGCAGATAATGAGCAAATAGTAGCCAAAAGATTAAGGGACAAAGGATATTATATAATTAGTATTAAAAAATATGAAGACAGGAATATACATATCAATTTTAAAGCCTTTACAAGGGTTACTCTTAAGGATTTAGCTGTCTTTTGTCGCCAATTTTCTACTATGATTAATGCAGGTATATCATTGGTTAGGTCTTTGGATATTTTACTTAGCCAAAGCACTAATCTAAAGTTAAAAGAGACAATTTTATCTATCAAGGAGAAGGTAGAGGGTGGGATGGCATTATCAAAGGCTTTAGAAGAAGAGAAGAAGGTCTTTCCTAGGCTATTTATTAGTATGGTAGCTGCTGGAGAGGCAGGAGGGTTACTTGATGAGTCTTTAGAAGAGGTGGCAGCTCACTTGGAGAATGAGAATGAAATGAAACAGAAGGTTACCTCTGCATTGGTTTATCCTATAATTATCAGTATTGTATCTGTCTTTGTAGTTATATTTCTGACTGTAGGTGTATTACCAACCTTTGTTGATATGTTTGCAGGAATGGATATGGAGTTACCTGCTATTACGGAATTTGTGCTTGCTTCAAGTGATTTTTTATCTTCTTATTGGTGGTTTGTGTTAGCTATACTTGGTGTAGGTGTAGGTGCTATCTACTCTTACTACAGAATAGAACAAGGAAGGCGTAATATTGATAAATTATTATTAAAGGTTCCTTTAATTGGAGATTTAAGTACTAAATTAGCAACTGCCCGTTTTAGCAAAACCTTAAGTGTCTTAATCAGTAGTGGTGTCCCTATTATTGAGAGCCTTGATATAGTTGCCAAGATTATGACTAATAGGGTAGTGGCAGAGAATATTTTAGAGGCCAAAAAGGCTATCACTGAAGGAGAGAGTATGGTTTTACCTTTAAGGCATGGAAGGATATTCCCCAAAATGTTACTTCAGATGGTCAAGATTGGTGAAGAGACTGGTAGATTAGATGAGATGTTATTGAGAGTATCTGGATTTTATGAGAAAGAGGTGGAGAATAAAGTAAATGGAATGGTCTCCTTAATTGAGCCCTTGCTCATTGTAGGGTTAGGAATAGTGGTAGGAGGAATTGTCTTATCGATTATGTTACCAATGTTTAATATGTTAGATGGGATTTAGTTAATTGAGAATAAATTATGAAGGATTAGAAATGAGAAGTAGTTTATTAAATTATTTCTGACTACCGACTTTTGATAAGCAAAGTAGCTTATTTCTATCTAGGAGGTCAGCTTTAATGTTTTTACGATTATCTTTTTGGAAGGATAATATCATAGAAATAAGGAGTGAAATAAATGGTTAGTAAGATAAGAAGAATGATGAACAGTAGTGAGGAAGGTTTTACTTTAATTGAATTAATGATTGTTATTGCTATCTTAGGTATTTTGGCAGGGATTGCTATTCCCAAATTGAGTGGTGCAAAAACTAAAGCTAAAGAGGCTAAAATAACTACTGTAGGTGGTACTTTGAGAACTGCCATGGAAATGTATTTTGCACAGGAAGATAAGTACCCTGAAGTTACTAATTATACTGATTTAGATATTGAGCTAACAAAGGTTGGAATGTCAGATACTGTTGAAGATTTAAAAGAACTTATAACTGGTACTAATCCAGTAGCAACTCAAGCTACTTATTCGTATACTAATAATACTACTAATGATACATATCAGTATATATTTGAAATTACTGCAAAAAGCACTACTAAATATTATGTTGGAGATAAAGCTGTAAGTACAACATCAAGTACCGCTTCTAATGAAGAAGCTGGTACTATAAAGCTTAGTGGAAGTGGAGAATAAAGAAGAATAATTTATAATATTGTATAATTATAAAATCTGACCTTCTATTAAAAAGTAGGGTCTTAAATAATAATTACTATAGAAATGAGTGATAACAATGTTCATAGCAAGTATAGTATTTATTTATGGATTAATCATAGGAAGTTTTTTAAATGTAGTAATCTACCGATTACCTAGAGAAGAGTCAATTGTTTTTCCACCATCACATTGTCCAAATTGTCAGACTAATTTAAAGGCTTTTGATTTAATACCTATATTCAGTTTTCTCTTTAATAAAGGAAAATGCCGCTATTGCAGTGAGAATATTTCTTATCAATATCCTCTAGTTGAGATATTGACAGGAATAATTTTTTTTGCTCTATACTGGAAATATAAACTAAGTATTGAATTATTAATCTACGTAGTCTTAGCCTGCCTATTAATAGTATCTAGTCTGATTGATTTAAAGTATATGATTATTCCTGATTACCTTAATTATTTTGGAATTGTACTAGGTTTCATTTTCGCCCTTTTCTTTGAATATCAGACCCTTTATTCTGCACTCTTAGGCCTTTTAATACCAGCAGCTATCTTATTGTTGATAGTAATTATTAGCAAAGGTGGTATGGGTGTAGGAGATGTAAAACTGATAGCGATGATAGGTGCTTTTATTGGAGTGAAGTATGCTGTAGCTACTATCTTTCTTGGAGCATTTATAGGTTCAGTGATAGGTGTTGGATTGATGATAACAGGTATTAAGGGGAGAAAGGATAGAATCCCTTTTGGTCCATTTATTGCAATGGCAGCTTTATTGATGATATTGTGGGGAGAAGATATTATCAATTGGTATATAGGTTTATTTTTGTAGTATAGTAACCCAACTTTAAAGTGAAGTCAAAATATTATTAGCCACAGATTAACACAGATAAAGAGAAAAAATTTATTGTTTAAAAAGGTTTTGAACTAATCCAGGAAAATTACCCCAAGAGTACTTCTTTATGAAGTAAAGAACACTTCATTCAGGGCGCTGTGTAGATCTGTGGAAAAAAATTTTCTTAAGATTTTTACTAATTTTAAAATTATACATCTATATAGGAGGTAAAAGGTATTATTGATAAATTATATAGTTTAGAAGAAGGGTCTGCACTTTTTTAGTCATGTCAGTTTTAATGGCGTTAACTGTTTTTGCTACTGTTTTAACTTCAATGACAGTATCACATATTAGACAAACTGTTAATGATTCAGCTAGGACAGAGGCCTATTATATTGCTCATTCTGTAGCTATTTCAATGAGAGATTGGGTTGAAAAGGAAAACGTTTCTACAATTGAAAACTATTTTGATAATATTGATGATGGTAGATGGAGTCAATGGCATAGTTTTGGAAGAGATACTGATAAAGAATATCGGGTTAATGCTAAAATAGTTAAGAAATTTATTAATGGTGATGGTAGTTATTTTAGAAAAGATTTGCGGATAACTGCAGAAGGAAGGGCTGGAGAACAGACAAGCCAGGTTATGGTTGAGATGATTCCAAAAAGATATATACCAGGGATTGATTTTGGCCAAGCTATAATTGCTTTACATGGTCTTAATTTAAAAGAAAATGTTGAGATTGATAGTGGCTTTAAATTTAATACTATTGCTAATAAGGATAATTTAACGATTGGAAGTGGGATTAAGGTAGGTGGAGATTCTTATGTAGGAGAAGGGACTGCAGATAGCTTTATTAAGGCTCTTTTAGAAAATAATAGTATAAAGGGAGAAGTTAAAACAATCATTCCTTCTAGTTATATCATGCCTGCTTTTCCTCAAATGCCAGAAGGATTAGGAGAAAATAAGGATTTAACCCTTAGCGATAATCAACAAGCAGTGATTAGTAATGACAGTTCTTATAATCAAATAGTGGTTAATGACAATGGAGAGTTGATAGTAAAAGTTGGAGAAGAAGGAAGAGCAATCTTGGTGAATAATTTGGTAGTTCATGACAATGGGAGAATAAAGCTAGAAAAAAAAGTTGGAGCAAATACCATGAGGGTAGTGAAGGTTTATCTTGAAAATCAACTTGATATTAATGATAGTGGTGTAATAGGGCAATTTGATAACAAAGATAATTTAATAATATACTATGCTGGGAGTGAGACTTTTAGTCCAGAAGGGGATCTTAATGGCAGTATCTATTCGAATAGTGCTGATATTCTACTATTAGCTGGTAACATTGCAGGAAATATTATTTCTGGTGGGAATATAACGGTAAAAGGAAGTATGTCTGGTGTAAAGATTATTTATGCTACCTCTTTGGTAAGTAGCATAAGACTACTTGCCAATATGGTGTTGTATTGCGGGGAATATATGATCATGAGCAGAAAGAGGATTATGGCTATTTATTTTAATTTGACCCTGGAGCGGCAGGCTTATTATTTAGAAGGGCTTATCAGGGGAAACATGATTGGGAAGATGATAAGGAAGTTGGCACTAAATTAGTAGATGGCTTATATCAAGAGACTACAACTTATACTGGAAATGGAACCTATACACGCTATGAGCTAGAGAATGACAACTTTAAGATGGATGACTTTGCAGATTGGAATGGGAGGTATAAGACGATTATTAAGGTTCAAACTCAACCAGATGATGATTTTGATGGTTATGCTGATGACTTGATTGTCAGAATAAAAGTTGTAGATGAATATGGTAATGAATCAAATGAGGTTTATTTTGGTAATACTATGAGAGTAGAATATAACGGACTTACTTTTAAGGGGAAAAAGATGAATTGGAAATATTTCAAAGATAGGGATAATAATAGAGGTAATGTAGCTGATGCTTTACCTGGTAGATATATAGGCTTTAGAAGCTGGGGAACTAATAATAAAGCTAAGTTTTTTGAAGTAAGCTTGGCTGGAGCAGAACCTGCTATGAAGAAGGTTGAAGTAAAAGTAGAAGATAAAAAGATTAATTTTGAGTTTGATGAACAATTAGCTATCTTAACAGAATACAAGTTAACTAACTTAAAGAAGTACTTTAAATTTGAAACTCCAATTGTTGAGTATAATGGAGAGGAGATTATAACCGATATTGAGCAGGTTGATACTAGAACATTAGGATTAACCTGTAATGGAATAGATTTCAATGACAATATTATAATCAAGTATCAAGCAGATGACAAGCTATTAGGTGATAATGATGATAATCCAGTCAAAGATTTTATGATAAAGCTAGTAGATGGTGACCCGCGTTTAATGCAGGGAAACTAAGTGTTAATTAAAGTGAGGTGAAATAATGGGGATATTTAATTCACTAAAGAAGAGGTTTAAATTATTCAAGGATAAAAATTTAATTGGTTTGGATATTGGTGATGAAACTATTAAGTTAACAGAGGTTTATAGTAGTTGGGGTAATATAGTTTTGAATAATTTAGCTATTATCCCTGTACCAGATGATACTGTTAAAAATGGTGATTTAAATAATATAATCAAGTTAGAAGAGAAATTGGGTAAGGTTTTAAAAGAGAAGGAATTTCAAGCTAAAAAAGTGGTAGCGGCGATCAGTGGAGAGCAGGTAATCAGTAGGATGGTTGATATTCCTAATATGTCTGAAGAAGAGCTTAATCAAGCAGTCAAATGGGAAGCTAGTGAGAAGCTACCAATCCAAATTGAAGATGCAGTTTTAGATTATGAAATCTTAGAGAGAAAGGAAGGTAGAGGATATCAGGTCTTATTAATTGCAGTAAAGAAGGATTTAATCAATAAATATTTACGTCTATTTGAATCTTTAGGATTAGAACCGGTAGCTATAGAGATAGAACCGATAGCTATGGCTAGAACTATTGATAAATTATATATGGCTAGAACTATTGGGGTTATAGATATTGGAATTAAAACTACAGATATATCTATTTTAAATGAAGGTAAATTATTATTTACTAGGACTATTGGATTAGGTGGAGAGAGTATAACTGAGGATATCTCTGAAACCCATAATTACTCTTTTGAAGAGGCTGAGGATTATAAGAAGAGAAATAATTTGTTTAATAACAATGATACTAATCTAATTGTAAGGAATTTAATTACATCTATATACCGTTCCTTAGATTATTTTCAAGTTAAATATAAGGGTGTTGATATTGATAAGGTAGTTCTCACAGGTGGAGGAGCAAATTTGATGGGATTTGATAGATATTTAACCAAAGAGTTTGGGGTAAGGGTAGAGAAGCTAAATCTATCCTACCGCTTAAGGTCAGAGTTGGCTAGTGATAAATATTTATCAGAGGTGGCACAGTTATTAGGAGTAAGTGTTGGACTTGCATTAAGGGAGGAGGGAAAAAATGATAAATTTATTACCTCCAGATTATCCAAGACCAAGAAGTTTTAATGAAAAGTTGATGGTATTAATAATTCTTTTTAGCTTCTTAACAGTATTATTATCGATAACAACCTTTTATATAGATAAAAGACTACAAAATAAAGCTATTGAAAATAAGATAGATATAGTAGAAGAGAAGATATTTGAGATTAGTGCTGAAACTAAAGATTTAAAAAAGATTGAAATTCAAAAAGAGAAGTTAGCAAAGAGTTTGGCAAGAAGAGATAAGGTTGTAGGTAAGAATATTTATTGGTCTATTATATTAAATAAGTTAAGGGGTATTGTTCCTGATAATAGCTGGTTAGTGAGATTAAGTATAAAAGAGCATAAAGAACTTACTATTGAAGGCTATACGATTAATGGTGATGATTTAAAATTAATGGTAGATAATTTGAGAGATTCAGAAGTCTTCTTAAATATTAAGTTAAATATTATTAATCAAGAAGAGATACGTTATTCTAAAGATTATCAGCCAGCTGAAGGCTTTTATTATAAGATTACTGGAGAGATAAATCAGAAGCTAGAATTAGCTGATTTAGAGAAGAGGGGTGATGATACTGAGATTTGATAGATTACAACCCCGAGAGAAGTTTATGATAAGTTTACTTATATTAATAATTGTAATAGGGGGAGTTTATTACTTATTCAGCTCACAGGTTAAGAAGATAAATGAAAATAAAGATAAACTCGAAACGTCTATTAATAAATTAAGGATTATGAATACTAGGTTATCTAAAAATCAGCTTTTAAAAGAAGAATACAAAGGTTTATTAAAGGAATTAGAGAGTAGGCAGAAAAACTTTTTAGAGAAGGGTAAAGAGAGTGATCTATTACTTGATTTAAATAATTTGGCTATGAAAAGGAATGTTAAGATATTAAGTATTGAACCTAAAGAGATAATCCAAGAGGATATCTACCTAAAAATACCAGCAGAGGTTAGATTAAGAGGAACTTATAATCAGATTGTAAATTATATAGAGGATGTGAAGTATTTAAATTATTTAACAAGGATAGAGAATTTAAATGTTAAGACTTCTAATAAAGCAGATTATTTAGAGGCTAAAATAACCTTGTTAAGTTATGCGCTAGATAGGAAGGGTGATATACAGTGAAACTGGTTATAAATAATCATAAAATCTTAGATTTTCTAGAGAATCGTTTATTAATTCTGTGGTTAGTATTTTTATTATTCTTATCTAGTAGTGGGATGTTGGTTTATAAAATAGTTAGTTTTTCTAAAAATAATCAACAATTTGTTCAATTTAGTAATAACTTAGATAATATAATCCAGACTTCCAAAAAGGTCGTTGAGAATAGAGAGATTATTTCAGAAGAAGGTAGTGAAACTGAGGTTAGTAAAGAGACTTCAACGATTAAAGAATATTCTACTAAAGACCCTTTTCAAACCTTATTAAAGAAAGTAGAGAAGGTCAATCTGAATAAATTGGTTAAATCTCAAATAGCTAAACAACCTAAGAATAATAACACAAGCAATAATCCCAAAGTTAAAGAGAATAAGGTTAATCCTCTAGCAAGGGAGATAGAACTATTAGGGATGTTAAATAGTGAGATTAGCAAGGTGGCTATTATAAAATTTGGTAAGAAGGACTCGATTATTCAGATTATGAAGGCTGGAGAAGAGTTTGCTGGTTTGAGAATAAAAGAGATAAAAGATGATGAAGTAGTAATGGAAAGTAAAGGGGGATACTACATCTATACTCTTGGGGGTGATGATAATTAAAAAGCAAAGAAGAATTGTAAGTATAATTTATTTTATTCTTTTAATGAATTTATTGATTAGCTATCCAGTATTGGCAGCAGAAGATAAGATTAACTTAAGTTTTAAAGGTGTTGATTTAAGGGATGCTTTTAGAGCTTTAGCAGATGTAGCTGATATGAATGTAATTACAGATAATGCAGTACAAGGAACAGTTACAGTTAATCTTAAAGATATATCCTTTATAGAGTCTATAGAGCTACTAACTAAGACTAATGCCTTAGATTATCGAATTGTAGGTAATACAATATTAGTTGGTAGTCCAGAGCGCTTAAGGGCAAATTTTGATAAGAAAATTACCGAGGTATTTAAATTGGACAATGCTAATCCTAAAGAAGTGAAGAATAGTTTAAGTATATTGCTTAAGGAAGATGCAGTAAAGGTTGATGATAGGACTAAAAGTGTCGTAATCACAGCCTATGAGGATGAGATAAAGGAGATAAAGAAGGTAATTGAAAGGCTTGATAAACCAAATAAACAAGTAATAATAGAGGCTAGAATAGAGGATATCTCTCGTGATAAGTTAGATAATATGGGGATAGATTGGAGTTTTGCCAGAGAAACTACTGCAAATGGAGCACCAATTGTCTGGGATTATGCTGATAGTGCTGGTTCTGTTAAAGTAGCAAATATATTTGAAATTGGTGATGTAGGGGTAGAATATCAGAGTATTTTAGCTGCTTTGAATGAAACTGGTGATAGTGTTACTTTGGCTAACCCCCATTTAGCAACTGTTGATGGAAAAGAAGCTATAATTAATATAGGACAAGAGATACCTGTGATTAGAGAGACAAAAGATGATGATGAAACGACTAGAGAGGTTGAGTTTAGAACTGTAGGTACGATTTTGAAGCTGACTCCAAGGGTCAATAATGGTGCTGTTACTCTTGCCATTAACCAAGAAGTAAGTGAAGTCAATGATTATGTCGATAATATGCCAGTAATTAATACTAAGAATGTTACAACAAATATAATGGTTCAAAATGGTAAAACCATTGCCATTGGAGGACTAATCTCTGATAAACAGATTGAAAAGCTATCTAAGGTACCAGTGTTAGGTGATGTTCCTCTTTTAGGAAAGTTATTTAGTAAACGAAGAGTAGACAATCAAAAAAGAGAGTTGGTCATCTTCATTACACCTAAGATTATAGAGACTGAAGATAGGAATCAAAATAAATTATGGGGAGAAAATATTAAGCCATTTAGATATAAAGTAAGAAAATTTGATACTTTCTGGAGTATAGGGAAGTTATTTAATATATCCTTTGCTGAGATTATGGTCTATAATAATATAGATACACCAGAGAAGTTGAAAGTAGGTCAAGAGTTATTGATTCCTGTGCCTAAGAATCGTTATTATCAAGTTAGTGTCACTGATTCTATTAATAATATAGCCAAGAAGTATGATGTTTCTATAGATGATCTTAAGAGAATAAATGGATTAGCTGCTCTACAAAGTAAAGATGAAGTTGAGTTGGTTCTTCCTGTAGCAGTGGAAGAGTAGATATTATATTGGCTAATAAGGCTTATTACTTATTTAAGTGACAAGCCTTATTTATTTTTTATTTGAAATAATCATCCCTTATATTTAGTGGCAAGGTTGTCAAAAAGTATGTTATAATTATATCTGAGCATCAGAATCTATGATTAGTATTTGTTAATGGTTGAAATAACTTAATATTCTTTAGTAATTGCTTGACAGAGCTTAGAGGAGGAAAGGGTATGGGCTTGATAGTTATATCTTTGGTGATAGGGATGATAATTGGTTATAAAGGATTATTACCAGAGAATTTATATAGTTTTACAGATAAGTTGACTATAGGTGGATTATTTTTATTATTATTTACTATGGGGATTAAAATTGGTAGCAGTTCAGAGGTAGTAAGTAATCTTAAAACTTTAGGATTTAAAGCAATAGTTTTATCCCTGGGAAGTGTACTTGGCAGTATAATCTTATTAGTCTTATTTGAAGCCAAATTTAAAGGGGAGGATTAAGAATGCTAATTGCTATAATTGTTATTATAATATTGGGTGTAGTATCTGGTTACTTTGTTATTCCTACTTTATTTATGAGCTACTTAGACTTAATCTCTACAATCTCTTTATCTATCTTATTATTAGGAGTAGGTATAGATATTGGAAGGAATAAAGAGATAATAACTGATTTAAAGAGATTGGGTTTTAAGATAATATTGGTCCCTATCTTAATAGCGATAGGGAGTATAACAGGAGCAATTTTCTTTGGTCTTTTAGTTAAATTACCAGTCAATGAGTCGGCAGCTATTGGTGCTGGATTTGGCTGGTATAGCCTTTCAGGGGTTATATTGGCTAAAACTTATAGTACCGATATTGGCACTTTGGCATTCTTAACCAATGTATTTAGGGAGTTATTTGCATTATTTTTAATACCTCTGCTAGCCAAATTGGGGACTAAGATTACGGTCATTGCTCCTGGAGGGGCTACAACAATGGATACAACCCTACCATTAATCACTAAGAGTGTAGATGATACTGAGATTGTAATAGTTGCCTTTATTAGTGGTGCGGTACTATCTGCATTTGTTCCAATTTTAGTTCCACTTTTAATTTAGTTTGATAACTAATAACTATTTTTTAAAGAGTGATTTGAACCATTTAAAGGGTGCAGGTAGCTTGAAGCCTCCACCGACAGCTTTCATATCATCATGTTCATTTTTAGACCACGCGAATAGAAAATCAATCTTCATATTATAACCTCCTTCTTTATGTAGGGTTAACTTACTATTTACATTATGAGAGAGCGAGGATTTTGGTTACAGATTTTTCAAATTTAGTTTCAGTATAATCTTATTAGATTCAGTGTATTATTCCCTATAGTCCATTTTATTCCATTTGTGAAAAGGAGATTAGTGGTGAGTATAGAATTATTATAAATTGCGGGTATTTTTTGTTTTTGGGGTTAGATATTCTTTGTAGACAATCTATTCAAATATAAAGGTTATTTTAAAAGATATAAGTAGTATGGAACTCTGTAGATCTTTTAGATTGATTGGGTCAAATATATATGATTAGAAATAAAAATTATAGTTTGGAATTTGGAAAGATAACGTTAGCGGATATATGGTTAAGCTAGAAATATACTTGTAGTAGCTTTAAAATCTTAAGATGAAAAGAGGATAATAAAATTGAATGAAGATAAAGTAATTACTAAACAATTTTTAGTAACTCCTGCATTAGGTAAGCGGCTAATAGCAAAGTCAATAGCTTCTCTTCCAGAAATAGAAGATGCTTTAAAGAATAAAACTATTGTAATTATTGCTGGAACTACAAATGCTTATGTTGCAGAAGAGCTGCTTGAGAAAGTTAAGCAATTAGAGGATTTTTCTAAAAAAAGATTCTTTAGAGGGGTTACATTACCACCTAATTATAGAAGGAGTACCGAAGATGGGGCAGAGGACAAAGGTGAATTTCTTGGAGATGTTGTAATTGATAAGGGGAGATGGCTGAAGAGAAAGACCATCTTTGACGTTGTTGATGATTTAAGAGAAGGAGATATTATTATAAAAGGGGCTAATGCTCTTAATTTAGAGAATCAACAAGCAGGAATATATATCGGACACCCTAAAGGGGGGACTATTGGGGCTGCAATGCAGGCTGTAGTAGGAAGACGAGTTAAATTATATTTACCAGTTGGATTGGAAAAGAGGATTTTAGGAGATATTAATAGGATATCTCAGAAGCTGAATTCTTCAAATACTATAGGACCAAGGATGTGGTCAGTTAGCGGAGAGATAATAACAGAGCAAGAAGCTATAAATATAATGACAGGAGCAGAAGTTGAGTTAGTAGCTAGTGGTGGAATTTGTGGTGCTGAGGGAAGTTGTTGGTTAGCTGTTTCTGGAAGCCATCAGCAGATAGATCAGGTTGAAGATATTATAAGAGAATATTTTGAAGAACCTAATTTTAAAATATAAAGATTTAGCCTCCACTTAATCTATAGATGATCAATCCTAAAAGAAAGTTTATAATGCTCGTATTTTAGCTTGTCACTAATTACGGTCATTTAACTTTAATTAAATTTCATTCTAAAGATAGATGACTATATACATTAATTATAGATCTGAATTTTTGCTATATAAATCAATAGATCGGGAATAACTAAACCTACTAATTTAAGGTTCAAATATGATATTCATTAAATTTAGTTTAATAAGCCATTATTTTAACAGGTCAATTATTTAATTCATACTTTTTAATACTTCTTCAAATAATAAATCTATATAATACTTATAAGGAAACGGGTGATAGGGATATGGAGTTTGAACATGTAACAGTATTATTAAAAGAGACTATAGATTATTTAAACTGTAAAGAAGGCGGGATTTATGTTGACTGTACCTTAGGAGGGGCTGGTCATTCTGAAGAGATAGTCAAAAGAATTGGTGCTAAGGGTAGGTTGATTGGAATTGATCAAGATAGTGCAGCAATTGAAGCTGCTCAAGAGAGGCTTAGTAAGTATGAGGCTCAGATAGATTTAGTTAAAGATAATTATCGGAATTTAACTTATATACTAGATGATTTAGGGATAGAGAAGGTAGATGGATTTGTCTTTGATTTAGGGGTATCATCTTATCAGCTTGATACTCCTAAGCGAGGATTTAGTTATAACTATGATGCTCCCCTTGATATGAGGATGAATCCTGATAGAGGGAAAACAGCAGCGGATTTGCTTAACAGTCTTTCTCAGGATGCATTATCAGAGATTATTACTGAATATGGTGAAGAACGATGGGCGAGTAGAATTGCTGAGTTTATTATTGATTATCGTCAAAAACAGAAGATAGAGACTACCTTCCAACTTGTAGATGTGATTAAGGCTGCTATTCCAGCGGGAGCAAGACGGGAAGGGCCCCACCCAGCTCGGAGAACTTTCCAAGCATTGCGGATAGCTGTCAATAACGAATTGGGTATTATTGAAGATGCAATTAAGGATGCTGTATCTAGATTAAATAAAAAAGGGAGAGTCAGTATTATTACCTTCCATTCCTTAGAAGATAGAATAGTTAAACATACCTATAAAGAGTTGGCTAAGAAGTGTACATGCCCACCGAAGTTTCCAGTGTGTACTTGTGACACTAGACAAGAGATCAAGATTATAACTAGAAGTCCAATTGTACCAAGCCAAGAAGAAATCAGTCAGAATCCAAGGTCTAGAAGTGCTAAATTAAGGGTAGCAGAGAAGCGATAAATTGTTCTAAAATAGAAGGTTGGTGAATAAAGTTGGTAAAGAGACCTAGAAGAGAATATCTTGATCATCACCAAGGTGGTATTAGACGGAATACTCAACATAAAGTTAGGCAAAAGCAGGATAATGATACCTTTAAATTGATGTTCTTTTATAGCTTTTTGCTCTTTTTAGTAGGGATAGTCTTTATTATATATATCAATCAGTATGTCCAAATATCTAGACTGAATTTTCAGATTGAAAAGTTAAAGGAACAGAGGGATGAATTAAAGACAAAAAAGGCTTATTTACAATTAGAGATATCTAGCTTAAAATCTTTAGAAAGAATTGAAGAGATTGCTAAGAATGAGTTGGGAATGGCCGAACCTGCTGAGATAAATTATATTGTTATGGCAGAGCCTGAAGATAATAAAAGTCAAGATATCAATCTAGCTAAGAATACAGGTAAAGAAATAGACGCTACTAAAAAGAAGAGTATTAAGGATAGAATATTTGCTTGGTTTAATAATATATCTCAGGTTCAGGCAGGAACTTTGGATGAGTAATCTTTATTTATAAATTAATAGATGAGAAAGTATATATCTTATAGGGGTACTAATAGAAACTAAAATCTGTACAAAATCCTCCCATGATAATTGGATAAGGGGGTAGTGGGTTGAGAAATTTAAGATTAGAGACTAAGAAGAGGATTAATTTTTTATTTATAATTTTGATGGCTGTAATGCTATTTTTAATAGGCAGGTTTTCATGGATACAGATTATAAGTAATAAGCTCTATCAAGAGAAGGCTTTAGGACAGCGGTTAAGGGAGTTAAAGGTTGAGCCTAAGCGGGGAATGATCTATGATAAAAATGGAGTAGAATTAGCCGTTAGTGCTAGTGCCGATACTGTAGTAGCAATACCAAAAGAGATTAAGAAGCCAGAAGAGACAGCAAGAAAGTTGTCCGAAATTTTGGAGAAAGACCAAGAGGAGATTTATAAGAGGATAACTAAGAATGCTGCTGCTGTATATGTTTCTCGTAAGATAGATGATAAACAGGCTAAAGCAATTAGAGAGTTGAACTTACCAGGAATAACCTTTACTGAGGAGACTAAACGTTTCTATCCTAAAGGAATGCTGGCTTCACATTTATTAGGATTTTCAGGGGTTGATAATCAGGGGTTACAGGGACTAGAGCTATCTTATGATAATCAGCTTAAAGGGAATCCAGGAAGAATCTCGATTGAAAGTGATGCAGTTGGTCGTAAAATTCCAGAAGGGATTAAAGATTATAAAGCTCCTGATGATGGGAATAATATCTATTTAACAATAGATAATGTACTCCAATATATAGCAGAGCGGGAATTAGATAAGGCATTAACAGAGCATACTGCTGAGGCAGCTACTATTGTGATGATGGATCCTAATACTGGTGAGATTTTGGCTTTGGCAAATCGTCCAGCTTATGATCCTAATAATTTTGCTGAGTATTCTCCAGGTTTATGGAGAAATCGTGCCGTTTCTGATACTTACGAACCAGGTTCTACTTTCAAGATTATTACTACTTCTGCTGGTTTAGAAGAGGGTGTAGTTCATCCTAATGACAAATTTTTTGATCCAGGACACATAGAGGTAGCAGGTCAGATTATACATTGCTGGAAGAGTGGAGGGCATGGTAGTCAGACCTTTGCTGAGGTTGTACAGAACTCTTGTAACCCTGGTTTTGTTCAGATAGGGCAACGCTTAGGAAAAGAGACCTTTTATAAATATATTGAAGCCTTTGGATTTGGTGATAAGACAGATATTCAATTCCCAGGTGAAGCTAAAGGATTAATGTATACATTGCCTCAAATTGGACCAGTAGAGTTAGCTACTATAGCTTTTGGCCATGGGGTTTCAGTTACCCCAATTCAGTTAATAACTGCAGTATCAGCAGTAGCAAATGGTGGTCAATTATTAAAGCCCCATTTAGTTAAAGAGATTAGGAGTACAAATGGTAAATTAATTAAGAAGATAGAGCCAGAGCCTATTAGAAAGGTCATCTCTGAAGAAACTGCTAAAACTGTAAGGGAACTTCTAGTTGGTGTTGTTGAAAATGGTTCTGGACAGGCAACGAAATTAGATGGGTATGAGATAGGTGGTAAGACAGGGACAGCCAAATATTATGGGCAACGTAAATATAATGTCTCCTTTATAGGAATGCTTCCAGCAGATAAACCAGAATTAGTCGCTTTAGTTGTAGTTTATGGCTTAACCAGTGAGCCCCATTATGCATCCCAAGTAGCAGTTCCTATCTTCCATAATGTTATTAAAGATGCTGTAAGGTATTTAGAAATACCACCAAAAGAAGAGAAGAAAGAAGAGGAAGATGAGAAAGAACGTATCAAAAGAGTAAAAGTTCCTAATGTTAAGAATTTATCTTTAAGTATAGCTGAGGAACTATTAGCTAAGGAGGGATTAAAAGTAAAGCTAGAGGGAGAAGGAGATATTATTATTGACCAAGTACCCAATCCTGAAGTAGTTGTTAATGAAGGAAGTACAGTTATATTATTCTTTAATGGTGCTGAAAAGAACAAGAATAGATATAAAGTAACTGTACCAGATTTAAAGGGGATGAGAGTTAGAGAAGCAGCCAATATAATGAGTGATTTAGGTTTGAGGTTAAAATGGCAAGGCTCTGGTGAGATTACAAAGCAGCAGCCAGTAGCAGGGAAAACTGTTAACTCTGGAGATTATATTACAGTATGGTTAAAGTAAATTTACAATATAAAGTAACTCAAGTAAAAAATCAAATTTGTTTTAGCTATATGAAATCTTCTTAAATGCTTATATAGTTTTTTAATTATACATTATGTGTTATCAATTGTAAATTTATATGGGGAGGTTTAAAATGCTTAAACTACAGGAATTACTTAAAGTATTAGAGCATGAAGAGCTTAATCAAGATTTAGATATAGATATTGCAGGAATAACTTATGATTCTAGAAAGGTGAAGGAAGGTTATTTATTTGTAGCTATTACTGGATTTAAGTCTGATGGACATAAATTTATTGCTAATGCAATTGAGAATGGGGCAAAGGCTATTATTGCTGAAAAGGATATTGAGGTCAATGAGACTCCGGTAATTAAAGTAGAGGATTCAAGAAAGGCTTTAGCCCAATTAAGTGCTAAGTTCTATGGATATCCATCTAAAGGCCTAACAGTAATTGGGGTAACAGGTACTAATGGGAAGACTACAACTACTTATTTAATTGAAGCTATGTTAAAAGAATTAGGTATTAAGACAGGGTTAATTGGTACTATTAAGACTAAGATAGGTGATAAAGAGGAGGATGCTAGTAGAACAACACCTGAATCTGTAGATTTACAGAGGATTTTTGCTCAGATGTTAGAAGATGGAGTAACTCATGTGGTGATGGAGGTTTCTTCACATGCATTAGAGTTAGATAGAGTACTGGGAGTTGATTTTGACCGCCAAGTCTTTACTAATCTCAGTCAAGACCATTTAGACTTCCATGAATCTTTTGAGGATTATCTAGCAGCTAAGATAAAGTTATTTAAGATGAATGATAAGCCTTCTATAATCAATATAGATGATGTAAAAAGTGAAGCTATTATCAAAGAGGCTATAGGTGAAGTGATTAGTTATAGCATCAACTCTGAATCTGACCTTAAGGCAGAGGATATTGAAGTAACCCAAAAAGGTGTAAGTTATACTCTAAAAGCCAATCAAGAGGAGTTGGCAATTAAATTAAACTTGACAGGACGTTTTAATGTTTATAACTCCTTAGCTGCTATTGGAACAGTATATAGCTTAGGGTTTAGCTTAGCAGATATTAAGAAGGGGATTGAAAAGATTGAAGGAGTTCCAGGTAGATTTCAAGTGATAGATGAAGGTCAGGAATTTGGTGTGATAGTAGATTATGCTCATACACCTGATGGTATGGAGAATGTATTGAATACAGCCAGTGAATTTACTAAAGGTCGTAAGATAGTAGTCTTTGGTTGTGGTGGGGATCGTGACAGAACCAAAAGACCTATTATGGGCAGAATTGGAGTAACTTTAGGTGACTTTGCTATTGTAACCTCTGATAATCCACGCAGTGAAGATCCAATGACTATTATTGAGGATATTCTGCTAGGGATTAAAAAGGAAGATAAGATAGAAGGGGAAGAGTATATTATAATTGAAGATAGAGCAACTGCTATTAAAGAGGCTATTAAGCTTGCTAAAAGCGATGATATAGTAATTATCGTGGGTAAAGGGCATGAGACTTATCAGATACTTAAGGATAAGACAATTGATTTTGATGATAGAGAGGTAGCTAGAGAAGCACTTAGGGGAATATCGTCTGGTAATTAATTATCAATTATTAATTATCAAATACTGTACACCAATGACAATAAATGAGGTGATAGGGTGGAGACTCTCTGTTTAGAGGAGATAGCTAAGGCTATTTCAGGAGAAATCATGGGAGATAAAGAAATAAAAATAGATAACATCTCTATAGATTCTCGTAATATTAAGCAAGGTGATTTATTTATAGCAATTAAAGGTGAAAATTTTGATGGGCATAATTTTGTAATAGATGCTTTTAATAAAGGGGCAAGTGTAGCGATAGTTTCAGAAGATATTGATTCTAATATTGAAGATACTTTAATCAAGGTAGAAGATACCACAAAAGCATTACAGGATTTAGCCCATTATTATCGAAATAAATTTGATGTTACTGTAGTTGCAGTTACTGGTAGTACAGGTAAGACTACAACTAAGGATATGATTTCTGCAGTCTTAGGGATGAGGTATAAGACCTTAAAGACAGCTGGTAACTTTAATAATGAAATTGGGCTACCTTTGACTCTTTTTCGTTTAGATAGTAGTTATGAAGCTGTTGTAGTAGAGATGGGAATGAGGGCTTTAGGTGAGATAAGTCTTCTTGCTAAGATAGCTGAACCTGATATTGGGGTAATTACAAATGTTGGTGTTGCTCATATTGAAATATTAAAGAGTATTGATAATATTGCCAAAGCTAAGTCGGAGTTAATAGCTACTTTAAAGGAAGATGGAGTAGCTATTTTAAATGGTGATGATGACAAGGTTAGGGATATGGATAGATTAACCCAGGCAGAGGTTATTAACTATGGATTAAAGGAGTATAATAAAGTAAGAGCCACTGAGATAAAGAGTTTGCAAAATGATACTATCTCCTTTGAACTAGTTATAAGAGATAATTGCTATAAAGAGACTGTTACTTTACCTGTTCCAGGAAGGTATAATGTCTACAATGCCTTAGCTGCTGTAGCAGTAGGTTTATCTTTAGATATTTCTTTAAAGGAGATAATAGATGGGTTAAGTAGCTTTAAATTAACCAAGATGAGAAATCAGATTTTAACCACTAAAGATGGTGTTAAGATCATTAATGATACCTACAATGCCAACCCAGCATCGATGAGAGGAGCTATAGATACTTTAGTTGATATTGGAGAAGGTAGAAGAATAGCAGTTTTGGGTGATATGTTAGAATTAGGAGAGATAGCTATAACAGAGCATCAAAATATAGGTATAATTCTTGCTAAAAGAGGGGTAGATTATCTCTTTACTTATGGGGAATTGGCTGCTTATATTGGAAAAGGTGCCAAAGATGGTGGAATGAATACTTCATCTATTTATATTTATCAAGATAAAGAGAAATTAATTAAAAAATTATTGGATATTATAACTGCTAATGATACAATTTTAGTAAAAGCTTCAAGAGGGATGAAACTTGAAGAGGTTTCACAGGCCTTATTAGAGGATTAGGGAGTGAGAGTAATGATTGACTTAATATTTGCAGCGACTATATCTTTGGTTATTACATTATTAACTGGACCATTTTTAATAAACTGGTTAAGGATAATGAAATTTGGGCAGAGTATTAGAAAGGTTGGTCCCCAAAGCCATCAGAAAAAAGCAGGTACTCCTACTATGGGTGGAATTATAATCATCTTAGCTGTAGTGGCAGCTACTTTAGCTATGGCTAAGATAAGTCAAGAGGTAGTCTTGGCCTTATTTGTATTACTTGGTTATGGTTTGGTAGGTTTATTAGATGATTCTATTAAGATAATAAAAAAACAGAATGAAGGGTTAACTAGTAAACAAAAGCTATTGGGGCAGATTATAATTGCTGGAATATTAGCTTTCTTTGTTCTAACTAGGTTAGAGCTAGGAACTGATATCTTAATTCCTTATCTACATAAAAGTATTGATTTAGGTAAACTATTTATTCCTTTTGTTATTCTTGTCTTAGTAGGAGCTTCTAATGCTGTAAATCTAACAGATGGTTTAGATGGTTTAGCAGCAGGTGTTACTATTATAGTTACGATTACCTATGCCTATATTCTATATCAATTTGGTGCTACAGATTTAGCTATCTTCTCTACAGCTATTGCAGGAGCTTGTTTGGGATTTTCTTGGTTTAATAGCCATCCTGCTCAAGTATTTATGGGTGATACAGGTTCATTAGCTTTAGGAGGAGCATTAGCTGCTTTATCGGTTTTAACTAAGACCGAGCTTTTCTTATTTATTATCGGTGGAGTTTATGTAATTGAAGCTACTTCTGTAATGATACAGGTGGCTTATTTTAAAATCACCCGCCGGTTATATAAAGAAGGTAGAAGAGTCTTTAAGATGACACCTATTCATCATCACTTTGAAAAGAGTGGGTGGGCAGAATCTAAGGTTGTTGTCAGGTTTTGGATTATAGCAATTATATTATCATTAGTAGGATTATTAGGTTTTGCCAAGTTGAGTTAAGAAAGGAAGATAATATGGAATTAAAAGATAAGCTAATAACAGTTGTGGGATTAGGGAAAAGAACTGGTGTAGAGACCGTTAAGTTTTTAGATAAACAGGGTGCTAAAATTATAGTTACTGATACCAAGAAAGAATCTCAATTAAAGGAAGAGATTAATGCTTTAAAGGGGTGTGAAGTTAACTTTGATTTAGGTGGACATACTTTAGATTTGATTTTAAAATCTGATTTAATTATTATCAGTCCTGGAGTGCCAACAGATATTCCCCTGTTACAAGAGGCAAGAAAATCTGGAATTAAGATAATTAGTGAAGTAGAGCTTGCTTATCACTTTTGTAAAGCTCCTATAATTGCAATTACAGGAACTAATGGTAAGACTACAACAACTACTTTAATTGGAGAGATCTTTAAAGCTACTGGAAGAAAGACTGTTGTTGGTGGAAATATAGGGCGTGCATTAATTCAGGATGTCCCTAAATTAGAGAAAGAAGATGTTGTAATAGCAGAGATTAGCTCTTTTCAATTAGAAGAGATTAAGGATTTTAGACCAGATATCAGTCTGTTTTTAAATATTACACCAGATCATTTAGATCGCCATGGTAGCTTTGAGGTATATATTGAGGCCAAAAGAAAGTTGCTTATGAACCAAACTAAAGGTGATTATATTATTTTAAATTATGATGATCCTATAGTTAGAGATTTTGCTGACAATAGCCAGGGAGAAGTGGTATTCTTCAGTCAGCAAGAAGAGTTAGCAGATGGGGTCTATTTAAAAGACAATCAGATAGTAGCCAATCTATTAGAAAAAGAAGAAGAGATTATTGATATAAAGGAGATTGGAATTAAAGGTCCTCATAACTTGGAAAATGCATTGGGAGCAATAGCTGCTTCGCTATTAATGGGAATTAATAAAGATATATTGGTAAATGTATTAAAAGATTTTTCAGGAGTTGAACATAGGATTGAAGAGGTAGCTACTATCAATGGTGTTAGATATATCAATGATTCTAAAGGAACAAATCCTGTTGCTTCTACTAAAGCGATAGAGACCTTTGATCCACCGATAGTTATTATTGCAGGTGGGAAGGATAAAGGATCTGAATTTGATGATTTTGCCAAGGTGATTAAAGAGAAGGTAAAAGGTGCAGTCTTATTAGGAGAGACTGCAGGTAAAATTGAAGCTAGTCTTAATAAGGTAGGATATGACTCTATTTACCATGTTAAAAGTATTCAAGAATCTGTTAAAGTAGCTACAGAAGTAGCTTGTGGTGAAGGGATTGTCTTATTATCACCAGCTTGTGCTAGTTGGGATATGTTCAATAATTATGAGGAAAGAGGAAGAGAATTTAAAGAAGCAGTTAAGAAAGTTGACAGTATGCAGTTTGCAGTTGATAGCTAATAGTTAAATTGCCAGCTGTATACTATTTTTAGGGAGGAAATATTATGTATAAAAAAGCTCCTGATTTTATAGTCTTTTTTGTAATAATAACTTTATTATGTATAGGAGTGGTAATGGTCTTTAGTTCTACATCAATTTCATCTTCTCAAAAATACAATGATAGTTTTTACTTTTTAAAGAGGCAGTTAATGTGGTCTATTATTGGAATTGGTGTAATGATTTTCTTTATGAGATTTGATTATCATCAGTATATTAAATGGGCCCCTAAAATTTTATTAGGTAGTATTGTACTTCTAATTTTAGTTTTAATTCCAGGTATAGGAAAGAGTGTAAAGGGGTCAAGTCGTTGGATTGATTTAGGACCTTTACCCCCTTTACAGGTTTCAGAGATTGCTAAAGTATCTATGGTAATTTATATGTCACGTTTTTTGGCTTTGAAGAATAAAGAGGTTAAAGATTTTTGGAAGGGGCTAGTACCAGCCTTGCTCGTTCTAGGAGTTGTCTTTGGATTGATTTTAATGGAGCCTGATTTGGGAACTGCTGTTACTATTGGAGGGACGGTATTTGTTATGCTCTTGGCCTCTGGAGCTAGATGGTCACATTTAATAGGCTTAGGTTCTTTATCTATTCCTGCGGTATTTTATATGATTATTACAGCTCCCTATCGATTAAAGAGATTACTCTCTTTTCTAGATCCTTGGAAAGACCCTTTAGGTTCAGGATTTCATATTATTCAGTCTTTATATGCTTTGGGTTCAGGAGGATTATTTGGATTGGGGTTAGGGCGCAGTAGACAGAAATTCTTCTATTTACCAGAACCAGGAACGGACTTTATCTTCTCTGTTTTAGGGGAGGAGTTAGGTTTTGTAGGGACATCTACAGTTATTCTACTTTATTTTGTCTTTGCTTGGAGGGGATTACAGATTGCCCTACAGGCTGAAGATTTATTTGGATGTTTAATATCTGTAGGAATTACAACTATGATTACTTTACAGGCTATGGTTAATTTAGCTGTGGTAAGTGGCTCTATGCCAGTTACTGGAATCACCTTACCCTTTATCAGTTATGGAGGTTCTTCTTTGGTATTTATGCTAGCTGGTGTGGGTATTTTATTGAATGTATCACGATTTACTATAAATTAGAGGTGACTAATATATGAAAGTTTTAATTTCTGGTGGTGGAACAGGAGGACATATTTATCCTGGTTTAGCAATTGCACGTGGATTAGAAGAAGAGTTTGATGATTTAGAGATTATCTTTGTAGGGACTGAGAGAGGTTTAGAAGCAGATATTATCCCTAAAGCAGGTTATGACTTAAAGACTATCTCTGTACAGGGTCTACCTAGAAAATTATCCCTTAAATTATTCAAATCGATATTGAAGACAGGGGTAGGCTTAATTGAAGCTAGAAAGATTGTTAAGGAATTTAAGCCTGATATAGTTATTGGGACAGGTGGATATGTCTGTGGACCTATAGTATTAGCGGCAGCATTATCGAAGGTTCCTACTTTAATTCATGAACAGAATGCTTATCCAGGGATAACTAATAAATTATTATCAAGATTTGTAGATAAAATTGCTTTAAGCAATATTGATGCTCAAAAATACTTTAAATCTAAAGAGAAGACTATCTTAACAGGTAATCCAATTAGACCAGAGATTTTAAAGAAGGATAGAAATGAGGCTTTAGCCGAGTTAGGGATAGCAGAAGGTAAGAAAATTATCTTAGTTTTTGGAGGTAGTAGAGGGGCGAGAAGTATTAATCAGGCTGTTATAGGGTTATATCCTAAGATTAAAAGGTCAAATCTACAGCTTTTACATATTACAGGTAAGCAGGATTTTGATTTTGTAATAGAGAAAGCTAAGGAGATGGGAATAAATGATGTAGAAAGAGGGAACATTATGGTTAAGCCCTATTTATATAACATGGCTGCAGCATTAGCTGTTGCTAATCTTGTAATATCCCGTGCTGGTGCAACAGGTTTGGCAGAGATTACAGCTTGTGGTATTCCTGCTATTTTGATTCCATATCCCTATGCTTCTGAGAATCATCAGCTACATAATGCTCAATCTTTAGAGAAAAAGGGTGCAGCTAAGGTTATTTTAGATGATAAGTTGACAACTGAAATCTTAAATGAGCTTATTAGCGATTTATTCACTCATGAAGAAAAATTAATTAAAATGGCTAAAGCCAGTGGAGAATTAGGTCAACCACAGGCCATAGAGAAATTAATTAATCTAATTAAAGATTTAATAAGGGTGTAATATTGCACCCTATAAATTAAATATAAGTTGGACAAGTTTCAACTTAGTTATGGAAGGTTGATTATTACTAGTATTGATTGACATTAAGTGGTTACTAATTAGTGAATTCTATTAACAGATTGTTTTCAACTTGCATATTATAGGGTGTATTTACCTTTGAGATGAGCTTCTCTAAGATTCTGTATTTTGGGATTTATTTTTGAGATAGTCTAGTTGTCGATAAAATTGGGGTGGTTATATTGGAAGAAATACATAAGGAAAAGATTAGTTATTTGATTGAGGGTGATATTCTCTTTGATGAACCATTAAAGAAGCATACTTCTTTCAAAATTGGGGGACCTGCTGAGCTATTGGTTATTCCTAAGGGAGTTAAAGATTTAGAAAAATTGATTAAATATCTTTATCATAATAATATTAATTATTATTTAATAGGTAATGGGAGCAATTTATTGGTTAGTGATAAAGGATTATCTGATGTTGTCATTAAATTGCCACAAAATAATGTTAAGCTAGAGTTTGTTGGGAATAGACTAATTGCTAGTGCTGGTTTGAGTCTTCCATTATTATCTAGCAAAGCTGCTAAAAAAGGATTAAGTGGCTTAGAGTTTGCTATGGGTTTACCAGCAACATTAGGTGGGGCAATTGTGATGAATGCTGGTATAGGAGATTTACGTTCTATAGGTGATTTAGTAGTTAAAGTAAAGACTCTATTAACAACAGGAGAGATAAAACTCTATGACAGTAAAGAGTTAGACTTTAGCTATAGAAATAGCCCCTTTCAAAATAGTAAAGAGATTATAATAGAAGCAGAGTTAGAATTGATTCCAAAAGACTTTAAAGAGATAATTAAAGAGGGTAGAGAACTTTTATCAAAGAGAAAGAGAAGTCAACCTTTAAGATGGCCAAATGCAGGTTGTATCTTTAAAAACCCTCCTAATGATTCAGCTGGAAGATTGATTGATCAGGCAGGGGGAAAAGGTTTAAGGGTTGGTGATGCTCAAATATCTACCCAACATGCTAATTTTATAATTAATTTAGGAGCAGCTACGGCAGAAGAAGTTTTAGAGTTGATAGGTAAAGTTGAAGATCTTGTATTAAGTAAGTTTGGAGTAAATTTAAAAAGAGAGATCATCTTTTTAAGTTAAAAATAGGAGGTGAAAGAATGGGTAGATTCATAATCGATGGTGGTCATAAGCTTCAAGGTGAAGTAACTATTAGTGGTGCTAAAAATGCGGTTTTGCCGATTTTGGCTGGAACTGTTTTGGCAGATGGAGAATGTGTTATAGGTAGAGTGCCAAAATTACGTGACGTTAGAGTTATGAAAGAAGTTTTAGAGACTTTGGGTGCCAAAGCTAAATCAGAGGAGGATAAGTTAATTGTTGATACTGAAGGTTTAAACTCCTGTGAGATCCCAGAAGAACTGATGAGAAAGATGAGGGCTACAGTCTTTTTAATGGGTCCTTTAGTAGGGAGATTTGGGGAGTTTAAAATTTCCCAACCTGGAGGATGCAGTATTGGAACTCGACCTATTGATTTGCATATAAAAGGATTGAAGGCTTTAGGAGTAGAATTTAAGCAAGGGCATGGTTATTTAGAAGGGAAGGCAGAGAAGTTAACTGGTGCAGAGATTCATCTTGATTTCCCTAGTGTAGGGGCAACTGAGAATATTATGATGGCAGCAGTTTTAGCTGAAGGTAAGACAGTAATTTATAATTCAGCTAGAGAGCCTGAGATTGTAGATTTACAGAACTTTCTTAATCAGTTAGGTGCAAGTGTACGTGGTGCTGGAACTGATGTAATCAAAATACAAGGTGTCAAGAAATTACATCCTGTTGATTATCAAGTCATTCCAGATCGTATAGAAACGGGAACTTTTTTAGTAGCATCTGCAATTACTAAAGGTGATGTTTTAGTTAAAGATGTAATTCCTGAACATATTGAAGCTGTAATAGCTAAGCTAGTTGAAGCAGGAGTAAAACTTAATGTAGATGGTGATCAAATTCAAGTAATTGGTCAAGATAAGTGGCAAGGGGTAAATGTTAAGACCTTACCATACCCAGGTTTTGCTACAGATATGCAATCCCAATTTATGACCTTTTTATCAATAGCTGAAGGTGCTAGTATAGTGACTGAGACAATCTTTGAAAACCGTTTAAAGCATGCTGATGAGTTGCGTAGAATGGGAGCAGATATTAAAATAGAAGGAAATTCAGCTATCGTCAAAGGTGTAAAGAAACTTTCAGGAACCACCGTAGAGGCAACAGATTTAAGAGCAGGAGCAGCCTTGGTTTTAGCTGGTTTAATAGCAGAAGGTGAAACAAGAGTAGAGAATATTTACCATATAGATCGAGGATATGAATTTTTAACAGATAAATTAACTAATTTAGGTGCTAAAATACGCCGTGAAGAAGGCTGAAAGGGGGAAGATAATATTGAAGGATAAGAAGATTGGAGTTATTAGAGGTGGAAAATCTGCTGAGAGGGAGATTTCTTTAAAGACTGGTAAAGCTATCTTAGATGCATTAAATAGACAAGGGTATACTACTGTAGATATTGATCCAGCTAATGATTTACATAAGAGCTTATATCAAGAAGATATTGATATTGCTTTTATTGCTTTACATGGACGCTTTGGTGAAGATGGAACTATTCAAGGGTTGCTAGAATTGGAGGGTATTCCCTATACTGGTTCTGGAGTCTTATCTAGTGCTTTAGCAATGGATAAAGTTATGTCAAAGAGAATCTTTAATAACTTAAATATTGATACTCCAAAGTTTGCAGTTTTAAAAGCAGATAAAATAGAAGGAAAATTTGAAGAGATAGAGAAGAATTTGATTGATAATTTAGGATTACCTATAGTGGTTAAGCCCGCCTTAGAAGGTTCAAGTCTTGGTTTATCGATAGTAAAGAATAAGGATGAGTTGATAGGAGCTATTAAAGAGGCTTTAAAATATGATCAAGAATTATTGGTAGAGGAATTTATTCCAGGTAAGGAGATAACTATTGGACTGCTAGGGAACAAATCTCCACAGGTCTTACCTATTATTGAAATTAGACCAAAAGAGGGTGTTTATGACTTTAAGTCTAAGTATACCAAAGGAATGACAGATTTTATCATACCAGCTGAGTTACCAGATGAAGTTTATAAAAAAGCAGAGTCTTTGGCATTAAAAGCTTATCAAGCTTTAAAATGTCGAGGTATGGGTAGGGTTGACCTTAGGATTAATTCTGCTGAAGAGGCTTATGTTTTAGAGGTTAATACTATTCCTGGTATGACTGAAACAAGTCTTTTACCCCAAGCAGCTGAAGTTGTTGGAATAGATTTTGATCAACTGGTAGTTAAGATATTGGAATATTCTCTAGAGAATAAAAATTAAGGGTTAGTTAAATCTAACCCTTAGTTTTCTTTTATAGTATATTCGACTTAGTAGAGGGTAAGAATTTTTAATATCATTAGTTATTTATCACTTGTTACAATAGATTTTAATTTTGTGTAGGGGTATGTCTCTGTGTCTATCCAAAGTATAGGTAGATTTCAATAAGAGGTTATCGCTAGAACTTAACAGAGATGTATCTATATACATAAGTGAGCTTCATTAAAGTAAAGAGTTTAAAGATGAAAAGAAGCTATTTATAATAAATTTAAAAGGGGAATTATTGATAATATATTGTATATTTTTAACTGCTCTTTGAATAAAGTGAGGTGGTATTTTGGACAAGCATAAGACTATTTATTTGATTACTATAGGGTTACTATTGATACTAGGACTAGTAAGTTTAATTAATTCTAAGTACTTTCAAGTACAGGATATAGAGATAGAAGGAAATAAGCTGTTATCTGATGATTATATAATCAAATATTGTAATTTAGAAGAGATTAATATTTTTAATGTTGACCGTCAGAAATTAGCTAATAAATTACTTGAATTACCCCAGATTAAAGGGGTGGCTATTAGTAGAGATTTGCCACAGAAGTTGATTATAGAGATTAATGAAAGGCGTCCCATAGCAATAGTAGGCATTCACTCTTCTTATCAAATCATTGATAAGAAGGGTCAAGTTATAGCTACAACTAAAAACTTAGCTTATTGGAATCTGCCTTTGGTTACTGGTGTTGAAATTATTAATGATGGAGAGAAGGTTAAGATTAATAGTGAGCTTGAAAAGGCTATTAATTATTTAGGTTTGTTATCAAATCAAGTCCTAAAAGGGATCTCTGAGCTAAATATTTCCAAAGAAGATGGAATTCAATTATTCTTAGTAGACGGTGGAATAGTAAAATTAAGTAGTAATTTTGATAATAAAGCTAAGGCTAAAATATTTACCTCAGTATATAATGATATTAAATCTAAAGGGCGAAAAATTAAATATATAGACTTAAGATATGGAAATAATGTGATTGTTCGCCTTGCAAAATGAGAGATAATCTGTTAAAATTTTAATGTTAAATTTTGGTTTGATGACTTTGTTAACAGAGTGCTCTATATTGAGAAATTTAAAAGTGAAATATTTATTAATTTTTATTGTATTATCATTAAAACCTATTATAAAGATTAATTTTTAATGAAATCTATAATAGTTTTTTTAGAAAATATAGTTTTAAAAAGAGGGAATTGAATATATTTGTTGAATTTAAGTTTAAAAAGGACGTTTAGCTTTTTTAAGGTATGAAGTTTATTTATTTGAGATATAAAATCTGTTTATTATAGAAAGGGGGGGCTTTTAGTGGCACGCAGAAATATAATTGCAGGTATTGATGTAGGGACTACTAAAGTGTGTACTATTATTGCCGAAATAAATGAAAATAAGAGTGCCGATATAATTGGAATAGGTACCAGCCCTTCTACTGGTTTAAAAAAAGGGATGGTTGTTGATATAGATGATACTGTATCTTCTATACAAAAAGCAGTAACGAAAGCAGAAAGAATGGCTGGAGTAGAGATAGAGTCAGCCTTTGTTGGAATTGCTGGTTCTCATATTTCTTCTACAAACAGTCATGGGGTAGTAGCTGTTACAGGGGAAAATAAGGAGATTACTAGACATGATATTGAAAGAGTTATTGAGGCTACTAAAATTATTTCTATTCCCCCAGAACGTGAAATTATTCATGTGTTACCTCGAGAGTTTATTGTAGATGGTTGTAAAGATATTAAGTATCCTTTAGGGATGTCGGGAGTTAGATTAGAGGCGGAAACTCATATTATCACTGGTTCTGCAACTTCTATTCAAAACTTGATTAAGAGTATTCATAAGGTAGGGCTTGATGTTGCAGGAATCGTATTACAGCCACTGGCTGCAAGTAAAGCAGTATTAACAGAGAGTGATAAGGATAGTGGTGTTCTAGTAGATATGGGCGGTGGAACTACTGACATAGCTATCTTCAAAGGAGGAAGTGTCTGGTATACATCTAGTTTACCAGTAGGAGGTGACCATGTTACCAAGGATATTGCAGAATGGATGAGACGGAATGTCATTATGACAACATCTATTGCTGATGCTGAAAGGATAAAGGTTCAATATGGCTGTGCAAGTTCAGAGTTTGTTGATGAAGGTGATGAGATTGAATTAGTAGATAGCTGTAGTAATCAGACTCGGATATTTTCTCGTGAATTGCTATGTGAAATTATTCAATTTAGAGTTGATGAGATATTTAGTTTAGTTCACCAAGAGATTATTAAAGCTGGTTATAATGGGTTAACACCTTCAGTAATGGTTGTTACTGGTGGTGGATCTTTATTAAAGGGGATTCCTGAATTTGCTTCTAGAAAATTAAGAATGCCCGTAAGAGTAGGAGTACCTGATAATATAAATAGTATATTAGAATATTTAGATGGGTCTATTTATGATATTGGAGAAGGATATACCCAATTTTCTGAAGATAATGGGGCTATCTTCTCTACTGGTGTAGGTTTGGTTCATTACGGATCTGAGAACTATGAAGAGTATTCAGAACAAGATATGAATGAAGAGTTATTAATCAAAAATTTATTTGACACAGTAGGAAAATGGTTTAAGAATATATTCTAATTAGCTTAGCAAGGGAGGAGTATTAATGTTTGAGTTTGGAGCTGAAATGGAGAATTTCGCTAATATAAAAGTAGTCGGTGTAGGCGGTGGTGGTAACAATGCTGTTAACCGTATGATTGAGTCTAGCTTAAAAGGTGTAGAGTTTATTGCAGTAAATACTGATGGGCAGGCTTTAGTAGCATCAAGGGCAGAAGTTACTTTAAAGATTGGTGAAAAATTGACAAATGGTTTAGGTGCAGGAGCTAACCCTGAAATTGGACAAGAAGCAGCTCAAGAGAGTCGTGAGATGATTGCTGAGGCTTTAAGTGGAGCTGATATGGTATTTATTACTGCTGGTATGGGCGGCGGAACGGGAACTGGTGCTGCCCCTGTTGTAGCAGAGATTGCTAAAGAATCAGGGGCTTTAACTGTAGGTGTTGTTACTAAGCCATTTACCGTTGAAGGGCGTCAACGTATGCAAAAAGCACAATCTGGAATCGAAAATCTAAAGGAGAAAGTAGATACTTTAATTATCATTCCTAATGATAGGTTATTAGAGGTTGTAGAGAAACAGACAACTTTAATTGATGCATTTAAAACTGCTGATGATGTTTTAAGACAAGGTGTGCAAGGTATCTCTGATTTAATTACAATTACAGGTTTAATTAATCTTGATTTTGCTGATGTGAAGACTATTATGACTGATGCTGGTTCTGCTTTAATGGGAATTGGAAGGGCTAGTGGTGAGAATAGAGCAGCAGAGGCTGCTAAAGCTGCTATTGCTTCTCCATTATTAGAAGCATCTATTGAAGGTGCAAAGGGAATATTACTTAATATTACTGGTGGCAAGGATTTAGGATTGCATGAAACTAATGAAGCAGCTAATGTTATCTCTGAAGTGGCTGATCCTGAAGCAAATATTATTTTGGGTACAGTTGTAGATGAGAACTTAGAGAACGAAGTCAAGGTAACTGTAATTGCTACTGGTTTTGACCAAGAAGGAATTAGTAAAAAAGAATCCAAACAGAAGGAAGAGAAGCAGAAAACAAGAGAAAAAGATCGTGTTAGAAGAGATGAGGACTTAGATATTAAATCTTTTTCTAATGATGACTTAGATATTCCAGCTTTTTTAAGGAGAAATAGAAAATTTTAATTCAATCTCGATACCCCTAGGGTATCGAGATTTTTTATTTCGACATAAAATTAGTAAAAAGGATTTAATTATATATTATAATTCAAATTTTTTAGTTATATTTTGAAATACTAGTAATATACTTTTTAATAAGGGAGTGAAGCAGGTGGTATGACTAAATGAAGTTAGTAGTTTATTTAGATCTTTTTTCATTTATTAATTTAGTGATGAATTATTTGATTTTATGGGCAGCAGCTAAATTGTCAGATTTAAATTATAAAATTTGGAGGTTATTTTTAACCTCACTGCTGGGAACAGTTTATACAATTATAATTATTTTACCCCAATTCAGATTTTTGAATCAGATTTATTTTCATTTCTTAATCTCTATAGTAATGATATTAGTTGCTTTTGCTCCATTATCTCGTAAGTACTTCTTTAAGGTTGTTGGTTATTTTTATTTAATAACCTTTGTAACAGCTGGAGCAATATTTGCTCTTTATAATCTGACAGGAGGGACACCACTAGATAGTTTGGCACAAGTTTTGAACATTTCTCCAGATAATTTATGGATTATCATTTTAGGTTCAGTGCTGGTCATTATAATAGGAAAATTTGGCTGGATGTTTATTCAATATAAGTTAATACCAGATATATTCTGTATTCCAGTTATAATCAGTTTTGATGATAAGTTAGTTAAGTTGAAGGCGTTGGTCGATACAGGAAATCAATTACAAGATCCTTTAACTAAAGTACCTGTTATAGTAGTAGAGGTAGGTGCTTTGGAGGAGATATTGCCAGATAAAGTAAAGGAAGCTTTCTATAAATATAGGGATGACACTGGTAGATTATTAAATGAGATGACTGATAATGACTGGACTAGTAGGTTCAGGTTGATACCTTTTTACTCTTTAGGAAAGGATAATGGAATGTTAATTGGTTTTAGACCTGATATGGTTACGATTACTACAAAGGACGAGATTTTTACAACTAAAAGAGTAATAATTGCTTTACAGGATAAGAGGTTAGATAAAGATGATAACTACCAAGCATTATTAAATCCGGAGGTACTTCGAGCATAAAAAATAAGGGAGGGGATTTTTTTGCGTTCGGTGATGATTAATTTGAAGCTTAAACTTAGACTTTATGTTATTAAAATGTTACAGATATTAGGTCTTTATAGCGCTAAGAATGTATTTTATGTTGGAAATAGTGAGGCCTTACCACCACCACTATCTAATAAGGAGGAGGAATATTTATTAAATAAGTTAGAGAAAGGTGATCAAGCTGTTAGAAGTGTATTGATTGAAAGAAATCTCCGTTTAGTAGTCTATATAGCCCGTAAGTTTGATAATACAGGCATTGATATTGAGGACTTGGTCTCTATTGGTACTATTGGACTGATTAAGGCTGTCAACACCTTTGATGTAAGTAAGAATATTAAGTTGGCTACTTATGCTTCTCGTTGTATTGAAAATGAAATCCTAATGTATTTAAGGAAGAATAATAAAAAACGTTCAGAGATATCCTTTGATGAACCTTTAAATGTCGATTGGGATGGTAATGAGCTGAAACTATCTGATGTTTTAGGAACTGAGATTGATTTAATCTATAAATATATCGAAGAAGAGGTAGATAAAGAATTACTTATAGAAGCAATGGAAAACTTAACAAATAGAGAGAAGAAGATTATGATATTACGTTTTGGATTACAGAAGAATAAACAGGAGTTAACTCAAAAAGAGGTTGCAGATATATTGGGAATTTCTCAATCCTATATATCTAGATTGGAGAAGAGAATAATTGAGAAGCTTCAAATTGAAATTGATAAAATGAAGTAAGTTATGGTGTCAGAAATTATTCTTAATAAGCTTAAAAGTATTTAAATAAATTTCAATTGAAGATCTTTTATGATATCTATATAGTATTATTTTAAAGATTAGGTTAAGAATATAAAGTATATATTATGATTATTTTTAGCAAGTTGGCTGATATTAAATGAGGAGGAGAATATAGTGAAAATATCTAGAGGAGAGATATTTACTACAACTGAATTAATGAAGGAGTTTTTTGGGATGGCTGATAAATTAATTTATAATATAGTCTCGTGAACTTAGACTGAAATTTTCCAGTATAAATGTTTCTATAAAAATTTTATAGTTAGATTAAGTTATAGACAAAAGTTATATGTTTTAGATACTATTTTGGATAAATTTCATTTTAGATTCACAAATCTATATGACTGAAAAGGCTAGGTATGAGAGAATTTATAATTACTTAATTGAAAATAGTGCTACTAGATTAGAGGATAATGATCAATATTTGATCTTTAATCTTGAAGGTGATACTTATTTGATTCCTAAAGAGATTTTTGATGAATTAGATTCTAGCTGGACTGAAGGATTAAAGGTTAAAGAGAAGAGAGAGCTTCAAGCAAATAATAGAATAGATAATCAGAATGAAGTAAGATTGAGATTGGTTTATTAACAACTGCAGTTGCAGTTGTTTTTTATTTTTTGACATTATTATTTAGAGATATATCTTTTGTTAGTATAAGAATTGGCAGAATGAATAGATATTACGACACTTTTAGAATTCACACCTCACCCTACCCTCTCCATTCTTAGGAGAGGGAATAAAAGAAAATATAGTATTTTCCCCCTCTCATTAGTTAAGGAGAAGGGGTTAGGGGGTAGGATTTAAAAGTGTCGCAATATCTCCATAATCAGATGCTTTAATGATTTTAACAGCTAATTTCCTCAAATAAAGAGGAGAAGATGTAAGTATTATAGAATAATATCAACATAAAGATATTTATAACAGAATAGATTTATTAGGTGCCTTTAGCTATGGTTAAGGGAGAATAGGGAATCAGGTGTGAATCCTGAGCGGGCCCGCCACTGTAAGTAGCAGCTGGATAGTTGGCAATAGATATTGGATAACTATCGATTTTAAATTAGACTAAAATAGACTACTAGACTTTGAGTCTAGAGAATTTAGTGCTAATTAGCTATAAGTCAGGAGACCTGCCTAATAAGGAGTAAGAGAGCTATCTTCGGGGACAAGATAGGGAATGATATACCCTAACTATGCCTACAGTTAGGATTTTTTATTTTGGTTGAAATTTAAATTGAGATGATTTTAGATTGTTAGGCGACAGTTTGGTAGGGAGGATACAATGTTAAAGAGAATGGATAGGTTATTGTTAACAGTATTTATTTTAGTACTATTATTTAGTAGATATGGAGAAGCAGAAGCTAACTCAAAGGTTAGATTGGTTGACGATTTAGGAAAGGTAATTGTTATAGAAAAAGAGCCACAGAGGATTATTTCCTTAGCTCCTAGTATTACAGAGGTATTATATGAGCTGAATTTAGAAGAGAGAATTGTGGGGGTGACAGATTTTTGTGATTACCCAACAGAGGCAAAGTCTAAGACTAAAGTAGGAGCTAATAATCTAGAATCTATTATTGCTTTAAATCCTGATTTAGTAATAGCAGGAGGAATTGTACCTAAAGATACTATCAGAAGATTAGAGGATTTAGGAATAACTATAGTTGGTTTTAATCCAACTAATATTGAAGAGACGATAACTGTGATTGATAAGATAGCTAAGCTTACAGGAGAGAGTAGTAGAGGTAGAGAAGTAACAGAGAGATTGAGGGCAGAGCTGAACTATATTACTAAAAAGGTAGAGAGAGTAGTTAGTACTGAAGGTTCAGTAAAGGTCTTTTATGAGGTTTGGAAAAATCCCTTGTATACAGTAGGGCAGACTACCTTTATCAATGATTTAATTGAGAAGGCGGGAGGCTACAATATCGGTACTAAAGCAGATGGTGCTTGGCCACAATATAGTATGGAACAGTTACTAGTTGAAAATCCTGATGTATATATTGCTACTTATGATAGTTGGAAGGAGAGGATGACTCCTGCTAAGATTAAGGCTAGAGCCAATTATCAGCATATTAAAGCAATTAAAGATGATAGAGTCTATATCTTTGATGCAGATATTATCAATCGCCCAGGTCCTAGAATAATTAAGGCTTTAAGGCTCTTTGTTCAAGCTATACATCCTGAAATAGATTTGGGGAATTAGAGATGGAGATTAAATTAAAGGATATACTAATAATTATAATACTATTTATTCTATTAACTATAGGTATTATTATTGCTCTTAGTTTAGGAACAGTTAAGATCCCTATTATTGCTGGAATCAAAGGAGATTTAACAACTATTCATCAGATGATTTTTTATAAGATTCGTCTGCCAAGAATTTTGTTAGCTGCTCTAGTGGGGAGTGCTCTTTCTACTTCTGGAGTAGTATTTCAAGGGATATTTAAGAATGTAATGGCTGATCCCTATATTATTGGGATTTCATCAGGGGCATCTTTAGGAGCTAGTGTAGCTATTAATTTTGGACTGATATATTATTGGAGGGGGATTAGTAGTCTTGCCTGTTTTGCCTTCTTAGGAGCCTTTATTACAACCTTTCTTGTTTATAATTTGGCCAAAACAAAGGGTAAAGTACCCACTTCAATATTACTATTATCAGGTATAGCAATCAGTTTCTTCTTATCATCATTGGTTTCTTTGCTGATGATTTTAGATAGTGGGAATTTACAGAAGGTCTTTTATTGGATGATGGGAAGTTTAGCAAATAGTACTTGGCAAGAGGTAAAGATGATCTTACCAGGTATTATGATAGGATTTCTTATGGTATATTTCTTAGCAGATGATTTGAATATACTTCTGTTGGGTGAGGAGACAGCTTACTATTTGGGAGTAGAGGTAGAGAAGGTTAATTTATTGTTATTAGTAGCAGGTTCATTATTAGCCTCTATGGCAGTATCGGTCAGTGGGATAATTGGTTTTGTTGGTTTAGTTGTTCCACATGTATTGAGATTAGTCTTGGGACCTGATCATAGAATATTATTACCTGCTTCGGCTTTAGGAGGTGCTATCCTCTTAATAGTAACAGATACAATAGCTAGAACAATTTTAGCACCAACTGAATTGCCTGTGGGGATTATTACAGCATTATGTGGGGCACCTTTCTTTATTTATCTACTACATAAGAAGAAGGTTAGGTTTTAAATAATTTTTAGATATTAATTTGTAATTCTGGAATCAAATTTAAATATGATGTTATATATTAGGAGACTTCAGTAACTAGTGATAAGTGACGAGTAACCAGTAAATAAGTTAACTTGTCACTTTATATCCGTTAAATCTAATTCTAAAGTTGGATGGCTATATTTATAATATAAGAATGTTTAGGTGGTTTAATTATGAATATATTAAAAGTAAATAATTTAAGCTTCTCTTATGGTGAAGCTAAGCTAATAAAAGATGTTAGTTTTACAGTAGAAAGAGGAGAATTATTTGGAATTATCGGTCCTAATGGCTCAGGTAAATCTACTTTATTGAAATTATTGTCTAATATTATTAAAAAGGAGGGTGGAGAGATATTCCTGCTAGGAAAAGAGCTAAACCAGTATAGACGTAAAGAATTAGCTAAAGTATTGGCTGTACTTCCACAAAGTACAGAGGTTAACTTTGATTTCTCTGTAAAGGATATTGTAGAAATGGGGCGCCATCCTTATTTAAGAAATTGGCAAGGTATAACTCAAGTAGATAAAAGAGTAATAGAGAGAGCCTTAAGATTAACCAATACAATTGATCTAGTAGATAAATCTATTAATAGTATCAGTGGTGGTGAACGACAGCGGGTATTATTGGCTAGGGCTTTGGTTCAAGAAGCAGAGTTATTATTGTTAGATGAGCCTACTTCAGCTTTAGATATTAATTATCAGATAGAGATCTTTGAATTATTAGTTAAGCTCAGAAAAGAAGGTACTACTATTGTAGTAGTCTTACATGATCTTAATCTAGCAAGCCAATATTGTGACCGCTTATTATTGTTAAATCAGGGTAAGATAAATACTGTAGGTAGTCCAAGTGAAGTAATAACTTTAGATAATATCAAAGATGTTTATGGATGTGATGTTAAAATTGATAACAGTAGTAGTCGACCTTATCTGAAGTTAGTGAGTAGTAAGTAATTAGCTGTTACCTTACTCATTACTGCTAACTGATACAATAAATAATGAGAGGTGTTTTATTTTGGATTTTACTTCTTTTGATATTCATGATCCTGTCATTCAGAAGCTGTTATTATCTTTAGGAGCAATAATTATTACATATTTAATAGGTTTTGGAATTATAAGATTTATTAATTCTAAGATTGAGGATTTTAAGAGAAGGCATCAAGCTAGAAGAATAACCTATTATTCTTCCTTCTTTATAATTCTAATATTTATTTTCTTAATCTGGTTAGAGAGACCTTCTACCTTGACTACATATTTAGGGTTCTTATCTGCTGGTCTAGCCTTGGCTTTACACCAAGTCTGGTTAAATATTGCAGGGTGGGCATTGATTCTCTTAAGGCGTCCCTTTGGATTAGGTGACAGGATAGAGTGGAATCAGGTACAAGGGGATGTGATTGATATTCGAGTCTTTTATACTACTTTATTGGAGGTGGGTAATTGGGTAGAGGCTGATCAAAGCACAGGAAGGTTAGTTCATATCCCTAATAGTACTATCTTTAACATCCCTGTATTCAACTATACTCGTGGCTTTGGTTGTATCTGGAATGAGATTAGGTTTTTAGTCAGTTTCGAGAGTGACTGGAAGAGAGCTAAGAAGATTGTCTTAGAGACAGGATATGAGCAGAGTGAGGAAGAGATAGAAGCAAGGGCAAAAAAGAGGATTTATGAAATGAGCAAGAACTATATGATTAAGTACGGTAAGTTTACTCCAATTACTTATGTAGATATCAAAGGAAGTGGGGTACAGATTACTCTACGTTATTTGACCTCTGTAAGAAAGCGGAGGGTTTTAGAGAATAATATATCTGAGAGTATCCTTGAAAAGTTCAGTCAAGAGCCTAATATTGAGCTTGCTTATCCAACAAGTAGAGTATATCGTAGAAGTGAAGAGGGGAGACATATTGAGAATAAGGAATAGACTAAAAATTTAATAAGATTAAATTAGGTGCTCTTAGTCATCGCTAAGGGAGAATAGGGAATCAGGTGAGAATCCTGAGCGGACCCGCCACTGTAAGCAGCGCAGCGACTTAGTGGATAAATTTATGCTGTAAGTCAGGAGACCTGCCTAATTTATCAGTTTACTGATTTTCGGGAATAAGATTGGTAGATGATTTGATTAATATTTATTGGGCTTATCTTGAATATATCTGAATTATCTACAATCTTTTCCATGATTGTGGATTTTTTATTTTTGAGGAGAGATTATTGTCTTAGGGAGATAGGTGATGCTGAGTATTTCATGGCTCAAAACAGATTAATTAATTGTAGTATCAATTAACTAAAAGTGGAGGTAAGGAATAATGAAGAAGTTTTTATTAAGTATAGTTTTCTTATTAGTATTTAATTTGTTAGGATTTAATGTTATGGCAGAAGAGACTGAGATAAGTTTTACATTAGATGAGATTGTAGTAACTGCTTCTAAATATGAGGAGAATCTTTCAGAGGCTCCAGTAAGTGTAGAAGTGATTGATGAAGATGAGATTGAGCAGAAGAATGGCGAAAATGTAGCTGATTTATTAAGAGATGTAGCAGGGGTAAATATTAAAGATAATGGTACTATTGCAGGTTCAAAAACAATTAGTATTCGTGGTTCAAGTAGTAAGCAAGTGTTAATTTTAATTGATGGAATAGAGATAAATAATCATCAAAGTGGAAATTTTGATTTAGGTCAGTTATCTATTGAGCAGATAGAAAGGATTGAGGTTGTAAGAGGGGGCGCTTCTGCTTTATATGGAGCTAATGCTGTAGGAGGAGTAGTTAATATTATAACTAAAAGTGGTAGTCAGGAGCCTGAAACTATCACTAAATTAGGTTATGGTTCTTTTGATACACAAACATATGACTTAATTCATCGAGGGCAGTCTGGGAGGTTAAATTATAATATATCTGTCTCCAAGAAAACATCAGATGGTCACCGTGAAAATAGTACATTAGATCAAGAGAGTATCTTTACTAAATTTAATTATAATTTAAATGAGTATTCAGATTTATTACTATTTTTACAATATATTGATTCAGATAAAGGAGTACCAGGATCTAAAACTTACCCAAGTTTTACTGCATATCAAGATGATGAGGATATGAATTTTAATCTACAATGGGATAGAAAGACAGAAAATAAGGATAGTAAAGTAGCCTTCTACTATACTGACCATGAAAGAATTTATGATGATTCAAAATGGTCTACTCATTCAGAACATGAAGTTGATAAAATAGGTATAGATTTTAATCAAGCTATATACTATAATTTTCATAAGATAAGTTATGGTGGAGAACTAGTAAGAGAAAATGTTGAAAGTACTGATATTAAGGCTGGAGAACAAGATTCTTTAAATAAGGCTTTATTTATTCAAGATGAGTGGAAATTAATTCAACCATTAAAGATAATAGTTAGTGGTCGTTATGATAATCATGAGGAATATGATGCTGAATTTAGTCCTCGGTTAGGGACAGTATATACTATTAATTCTAAATTAAATTTACATGCTTCAGTAGGAAAAGCGTATCGTGCTCCTACTTTCGATGAATTATATGGAAGTTATCCAGATAGTTTATGGGCATGGTATGGAAATCCAGATTTAAATCCAGAAACCAGTAAAAATTATGAAGTAGGAATGAAATATTTAGATACAAGTGCTAAAGTAGAACTAAATTTATTCAAAAGAGATGTAGAAGATATGATAAATGGTAATTATTTTGATGGAGATAAGGGTTATAGTACTGCAGTGAATATTGATTCAGCTGAAATATCAGGAGTAGAAGTAATTTTAGTTAAATACTTAACTAAGAAAACATCCACTGATTTAAATTATACTTATTTAGATGCAAGAGATAAGGAAACAGATGAAAGATTAACCTATAGGGATTATCATAACTTGAATTTAGGATTGAATTATAATACAGAAGAGATTAGTGGTTCTTTAAATGGTAAATTAGTAGCTGGTCGTTCTGATGATTTACCAAGTTATTTTATAGTAGATGCAAAGTTAAATAAAAAAATTAAAAAAGATATAGAATTATCATTAGAGCTTAATAACCTATTTGATAAGGAATATCAGATTAATAATGGTTACCCAATGCCAGAACGTAACTATATCTTAAAAGTAAGTACTAAGTTTTAAAGATTGCTAAAGGTAGGTGATATCACCTACCTTTAATTTAGATTTGGAGGTTTATTGTGAAGCTATTAAGTAAGCTAAACAAAGGTAGTAGCCTTTTAAAGGTAGCATTTGTATTATCTTTAATAGTTCATTTATTACTTGGGTATTTAGTTAATAAGCTATACTTAGGAGAGTTAGCTTATGTAGAAGGTAAGAAGTTAAATAAAGAATCACCGATAATTGAGGTTGCTATTTATTCAGAAGTTAATCAGTCAAACTCAATTAGTGAAGTTAATAAAGTAGAGAGATCTCAATCAAATGAAGAGGTAATCAGGAAGAAGGTTGAAGTAAAAGAGTTTGGTAAGAAAGTCAGTCAAGAGGTTTATCCAAAAGAAGACATCAGTACTTCTAAGAAAGAAGAACCTAAGTTGAATATTAAAAAGAAAGAGATGTTAAAGGAAGCTGTATTAAAAACTAAGTCTAAGAAGAGTTTAGTGGATAATACTCAAGTATTAAAGAGAGAGGATAAGATAAATCATACTGAAAAACTAGAAGTAAAGAATAAGGTAACTAAAAAGGTCTTAGAGGAAAGTAGAGTGGAAGAGGTTGCAAAAGTGGAAAATGATATAGATAAAACTAAAAAGAAAGTAGAGATAGAAGAGGAGAAAGAACTGATAGAAGATAGAGAAGCTAAGAAAGATCAAGAAGGAATTGAAAAAGAGAGATTGATTAATAAGAAAAGAGAAGTAAATAACTCTACTATGCAAGAAGATATTGAAGAAGTTATTGATAGCAAAGTGACAAATAAAGCTGAGAAAATTATTATAGACTTAACTGATAAGAAAGCTGATAATGGAGTTAGTGCTCCAACAATTAGTAAATATAATCGACCTAGTTATCCAAAGAAGCTAAGAAGAAGAGGAATTGAAGGTAGGGTCTTATTAAAGATATTAATAGATGATAAAGGGAGAGTAGAAGAGGTTCAACTGGCTAAATCCTCGGGGTATACAGAGTTTGATGTTGCTGCTAAAGAAGTGGTAAAGAAATGGGAGTTTAATCCTACTAAGAAGGATAATATGGGGATTTACTCTTGGGTAATGATACCAATTAGTTTCCGACTAGATTAACTGCTTTGTATATCTTGTTTTATTATAAGAACTGATACAATATACCCACTAAATTTCATCTAAAATTAAATACCAATAATAAAGAGCCTACAAAAATATTTTTGTAGGCTCTTTATTATTTAACTTATTTATTATCAAAAATATTTATCATATTTTTAGAAAATGTATCAGCTTTTTTTTCAAAGTCTAGGTGTTGCATATTTAGACCAATAAAATAAGGGTGTTTAGGCATATCATCACGGATATGTTTTATCTCATGAATAAATATCTTTTGCTGTAATTCAAAGCTTAAATTCTTATTGATAATTATGTAATAATTACCGTGGCTTGATTTATACACAAAACCCCATAGTTGTGGAGTAAGGTTGGTTATCCTTGGATAGATATCATAATGATGAGCTAATTCATAAAATTTTTGTGAATTATTCTGTAAGTTTTTGAGAAAGGAGTTAATATTCTTAGCCCCCATATGCTATTCTCTCCTCATCTTCAATAGTTTTAATTATCTCTATTACTCTATATATTGATTTCTCATTTAAGTTCTCTGTCTGTTTAAATAATAATTGTAAATCCTCTCTACGAGAAATTTCCTCCCAAAATTCATGTAATACTGGATCCTTTGATAAGACCTCTTTGACATGAAGGTTGGCATCTTGGCGTTGATTAGTTCTACATAATAGATAATCGACAGATACACTAAATAAATCAGCTAACTTATTTAGAGTATCTATATCGGGTTTTTTATCACCTAATTCATAAAATACTACTTCAGATACTGGTATCTTTAATTCTAAGGCTAGTCCCCTCTGGGTCAATCCTCTCTTCTTTCTCTCATCTTCAAGCCTTTTTCTGAAAGTTGCCATATTATTCACCACCTTTACTTTGGAGTAATATATAAAGATTATCAGCTATAATAGTTAATTTTTAATCTAATTAATTTATTCTTCTATAATTGGACAAAATCCTGCTAAAAATTTTATATTAATACATAATTAGATGAAGAATAATATAGTTATATAAGCAAATAACTAATATTTTTAAAAGAAAAGGCTTAGGACCAGATGGTCCTAAGCCTTTTCTTTTGATTAGTGTAATTATGGCTAAAATTAAATTTTTGTTGTATTTATGTTCTAGGAATAATTAAAATTCTACCTGGGAATATTACCTCAGGGTCAGCGATATTGTTCAATCTAACAAGTGTATCTATATCAGTATTATATCTTTGGGAGATTGTGTATAAGCTGTCTCCAGGACGCACATAATATTCGATATGTCTAGGTGGTGGTTTTGGAATTTCAATTGGCAAGGTGATTACTTGACCTGCTTGAGGGTTATCACCTAATCCTGGGTTAAGTGCTCTAATCCTAGATACAGTGGTATTATATTTGATTGCTAAAACTCTTAATGTCTCTCCAGGTTGTAGTATATGTTCTGCATAATAACGGTCTCGAGGTGGTGGTGGTGCCTCCTCCTCTAGTACACTAAGCAACCTATTTAACATACTAATCTGTCTAGTTTGTAACGTTTCTAGGTTCTCTGCTACTCTAATATAACGAGGATCATCTAAGGAGTCTATTAATTGATTGTATAAAGTACGATTAGCTGTTTCATTCTTTAATAGTCTTTCTACTAGTTCTAAACTATTAGGCATAGTGACCTCCTTTCTAATTAATTACTTTATTATAATATATGTCATTGTAAAGCTATGTGTTAATTTATTTTTGAATTGTATCTTATAAATATAATTAGATTCTAAAGTATGTATAAAGATAATGATAAATGAACAATATATTTTAGATATTATTAAAGTCTTCTCTACATTGTTAGTTAATATGATTCAATTAGAGTTAAGTCTAAGTAGGTTGGCAGTGAAATCATTTCCAAAAGAGCTTTAATAGAGAAAGAGAATAAAAAATAAATGTATAGATATCCTATTTACAAGGAATAATGTTAATGGAAACTTCAACTTGGCAATAAGTGGAGGGGAGTAGATGGGAAAAAAAGTTGAGATTTGTGGAGTTAATACCTCGGAACTACCGGTTTTAACTAATAAAGAGATGAGAAAACTATTTAAAAAGATGCAAGAGGGGGACAAATTTGCTAGAAATACAATCGTTGGTGGTAATTTACGCTTAGTCTTGAGTGTATTACAGAGATTCAATAATCGAGGAGAACCAATTGACGATCTCTTTCAAGTTGGCTGTATTGGGTTGATGAAAGCAATTGATAACTTTGATTTAAGTAAGAATGTCAGATTCTCTACCTATGCAGTTCCAATGATTATAGGAGAAATTAAGCGCCATCTTCGTGATAATAATCCGATTCGAGTTAGTCGCTCTTTAAGAGATACTGCATATAAAGCATTACAAATGAAAGAGAGCATAGAGAATAAAAAATCAAAGGAACCTAATTTAAGTGAAATTGCTGAGGAATTGGGTATTTCAAGAGAAGATATAGTTTATGCTTTGGATGCAATTCAAGATCCTATTTCGCTTTTTGAACCAATCTACCATGATGGTGGAGACCCAATTTATGTAATGGATCAAATCAGTGATAATAAGAAGGAAGATGATAATTGGTTAGAAGCTATTGCTGTTCGTGAAGCATTAAGAAAATTAGATGATAGAGAAAAGCTAATTTTAGTATTAAGGTTCTATGAAGGAAAGACCCAGATGGAAGTAGCGGGAAATATAGGAATTTCTCAAGCTCAAGTATCCAGATTAGAAAAAGCAGCTTTAGATAATTTAAAGAAGTATGTTAAGGAAGATTGAGGAGGATTAGTATGAAACGGGTTAGGTTTGTAGTCTTAATAGTCATAGTAATAATTTCTTTATTTATCCTACAAGTAAAGAGCAGTATAGTATTGGAAGATAAAGGTGCCTTTACATATGGAACTGATGATTTATTAAGATTACATATTGTTGCTAATAGTAATACTCTAGAAGATCAGAGAATAAAAAGAGACATTAGAGATGAAATTATTAAAAGAACTTCTAAACTCTTTGCTTCTTTGAACAATCCTTTTCAGGCTAAGGCTGTTGTTGAAGAAAATTTATCCTATATAAAAGATATAGTTGAAGATAAGTTAGCAGAATATAATAAAGATTATAAAGTACATTTAGAATTAGGTAAATTTCAATTTCCAACTAGAAGTTATGGGGATAAAACTTTAGCAGCAGGCGAATATGAAGCTTTAAAGATATCTTTAGGAAAAGGCGCTGGAGAAAATTGGTGGTGTGTTTTATTCCCACCTCTATGTTTTGTAGATTCTATGGATAAATTATCTGAAGATGATTTAAAAGAATTAGCTGCTAATGAGGAGTATATAGCTACGGAAGATATGGATGTGGAGTTTAAATTTAAATTTGTTGAGTTTCTAGAAGAGAATCCTACATTTGTAAAATCTAAATTAAAATTATTTCATATTTTAGAGACACCTTTTCCAGGCTTGAATAAAATATTCTTTTCTACTGAGGAAGGTAAAAAATAAATTTTAGAAAATTTCTTATAGTTAGGTAGCGATAATCTCGCTACCTATTTTATGATATATAGTTAATAATAAGGTATAGAATCTTATTATTATTTGAGATATAGTAACAAACTTATGTTTTATACATATAATATTTATAAAGAGATTTGAGCTGAGAGCTATTTATTAATTTGAAAGGGGATGGTTATAATTAAAACTTCAGAATTAAAAAATAAAGAGGTCATTGATGTTAACAACGGAAGAAGATTGGGGGTTATAACAGATATAGATATTGATTTGGTCGAAGGGAGAATCAAAGGAATATCTGTCCCTAAGGAAGAGAAAGGTTTTAAAATTTTTGGAGCAAAGGAGGATATATACATAGCCTGGGATGAAATAAGTAGAATCGGTCATGATGTAATATTAGTTGATGTAAGTAAGATAAATAATCATATGATGAATGAAGAGTAATTTATGTGTAGAATAAATATAGATAAAGTTTAGGAGCAAGGTCGGGTTACTTAGATAAGCTATTATTTATCTAGATCCAATAAAGCCTTCAGAGTTTCTGGAGGTTTTTATTATTTATAAACTTAGAATATAAAGGTTAAAGGTTAGGAAAAATAATTATAAAATGAATTATAATTTAAAATTTAACAAAGGAGGTTATTAGGTATGTCTTTGAAGGATAAATTTGCTGGTAGATTAGCAGAATTAAATGAGGATGAGCTAGATAAATTAGAGAATATGGAAATAGCTATTAATGAAGATAATCAAGGAAAGAGAATAAAATTGATGGTATTAAAGAATGAAAAATAACTCTAAATCCCCTTGATTAACAATCAAGGGGATTAGAAAGTAACTAAATTTATCTAAGATTTTAATAGAAATTTATCATAAATTCAAAATTTATTATATAAAAATTGGACATATAATATGCAGTATGGTATTATTTGAATGTATACAAGATATTGTGTTTAGAAGTCATTAAGTTTAAGAAAGGGGAACGACCATGCGATGTCCATACTGTACATATCTTGAAAGCAAAGTAGTAGATTCAAGATCAACAGAAGAGAGTACAACAATTAGACGAAGAAGAGAATGTTTAGAGTGTGGTAAGCGCTTTACAACTTATGAAAGAATAGATGAATTGCCAATTATGGTAGTTAAGCGTAATGGGGGTAGAGAGAGATTTGATCGTAACAAACTCCTAAATGGTTTATTAAAGTCTTGCGAAAAGAGACCTATTTCTAGAGATCAATTAGAAGGTATAGTCAATTCTGTAGAACAACAGATTAGAAATCAGATGGAAGATGAGATAGAGACTACTGTTATAGGAGAGCTAGTAATGAACTATCTAAGTAAATTAGATGAAGTAGCATATGTTCGCTTTGCTTCAGTATATAGACAATTTAAGGATATTGAGACCTTTAGAATGGAATTGGATAAATTATTAGGAGAATAGCCTTCTGATTAACTTATAGTTAAGTATATAAATTTTTAATAAATCAACTATAAACGGGGTATTATCCTCGTTTTTGTCTTATCTATATTAAAATTATTAGGATAAAAACTATAAATCTAGAAAATTATATAAATATAGCTACCTAACTTTAAAATTAAACTCATCTTAAGCAAAGTGAATAAAAATAACGGTTAATTAGTGACTAGAAAAAATATAGTTAGCTATTAATCTAGAAATTATAATTGGATTATTTTATAAATCAGGACTGGAGGATAACAATGGATAAACTATCTGAGATAATTGAGAATTATTTAAAGAGATATAAGGTTGAGGATGTAATAAATCAAAATTCTAAAATTTTATTTATCCTAGAATCACCCCATACTCAAGAGATGAAGTATGGTTATCCTGTAGCAGGAAGTTCAGGGGTAGATATGACTAAATTTATTTATGGTCAAGAGTTTAATGATTCTTTTGGCAAAATTGTCAGCCAAGTAGATAAGTATAGTGATGATTATCCCAATTTGACTAACTTTAGTATCTTAAATGTAAGCTCTGCTCCTATGCAAAAAAGAGGATTAAAAGCATATAAATTAAGCAGTAATGATGAGCAGGTGATTGATATTTTAGAGAAGCTTCGAGTAAATTATAAAACTAAACAGCATAAGAACAAAGATTGGAATAGGGTTAAGAGTATGTTATTGGAGGATTTTAAGCAGCGTCTGCTCTTGGCTTTAGAGAAGAGTAATAGTATAAAATATTTAGTTCCATGCGGTCGCTTTGCAGAGGCTTACTTAAATTTAAGTAAAGAGTTAGAAGTTAGTATAGCAGAAAGAAGAATCATCAGTGAAATTCCCCATCCATCTTTTAATCAATGGTTCCATTATGATTCTATGGAAAAATTAAGAAAAGTATTAGATGAAGTAGGAATCAGTTAATTATTATAAAAGAGAATAAGCTCTACAATAAAAGTAGAGCTTATTGACAATCTTTGCAAACACTATCTTCACAATTGACTACATATCTAACAGCAGCATCTAGCTCTACTAAACCTCTCTCTTTATTATCATTGACTCTAATCATTCCTACTAGTCCATGGTCATCCTTCCAATCTAAATACTCTTCAACTATATATTGGACTGCTTCTTCAGAGAGAGGATTATCATATTTGGGTATAGTCTGAAAATAGAGGTCACGGGGTATCTCTAAGACTTTATGTCTGACTTCAAAGCAGAGGTCATTGGCATTTTTCTCCTTTATGTTCTTGAATAAATCTTCTAATTTTGAAATTATTCTCACTTCCTTTCTTCCTAAATATATTATCCCATTATATATATTCAAATTCATTATTTAGAATAATATTAGCGGTTTAAACCTGCATATCATGTTATTTTTTAATTATAGATCTGCTAATTTAAAATAAACCTTTATGAGTTATATTGCTACATTTTCTATTTTTAGAAAATTCCTTTCTTAAGATGGAGAGTGACGGTATTTACACGAAGCGGTCTGGGGTTTAGATCGGGAAGAAAATTAAAAACTGCCTCTATATAAAGACATATTTAAATCTTACTGTAGAATTACAAACTTATATTAGCTAATAGTACTTCTACTATATTTGTGATAGTCTAGTTTTGTTAAGCCTATTTGCAGGAAGTTTTCTATTAAACTAGAATAGTTATTAATGAAAAATAAAAAAGATTGGATGGTGAACTAAGTATATGAAGACTAGATTTGCTAATACTATTCTTATATTGATCCTTATTTTAGTCATAGTATCTACTGGAATTATCTTTGCTAATAGTGAAAGTAACGTCAATCATTATCAAAAGGGATTAGATTATTATCGACAAGGTAAATATCAAGAAGCGGTGCCAGAATTGGTAGAGGCTATTGTTAATAATCCTGAGTTAATGTATCCCCATTATATCTTGGGTTTAACTTATTACCGTTTAAATAAACTGGAATTTGCTGAAACACAATTGAAGGAGGCACATGAAATTGATCCTAAGCATTATCGGGTTATGGTTAATTTAGCAAGAAATTATTTAAAGCAGAATAAACTAGAGGAAGCAATAGATATTCTTAAAAAGGCAGTAGTTGTAGAGCCAAACCAAGATGATGCTTATAATATATTAGGAAGAGCTTATATGAATCAAGGAAATATAAAAGAAGCTATTGAAAATTATAAGCAGGCAGTTCAGTTATCTCCTAAGAATTATTATGCTTTAAATAACTTAGGTCTTGCTTATATTCAATTAGGAAAATATAAAGAAGCTATTCCTGTTTTGAAGCAAGGAGCAGATCTAAATCCTCCAATTCCTTATTTATATAATAACTTAGGAATTGCTTATGAGAATGCTGGGAAATTAGAATTGGCTAAAAAAGCTTATGAGAAAGCATTACTAGTAAACTCTAGTTATTCTAAAGCTGAGGGCAATTTAGCAAGGATAAATAAATTGATTGAAAATAAAGAATAACATAAAAAACTCCAACATGGAATGTCCCATGTTGGAGTTTTTTTATGTTATCCTGCTATAGCTTTATTTTAATAATAGTAAGGATTTTTTATCTCTATGACTTTTGGGAAGATGAACTCCTAAGATATTATTCTGAAGTTGGTCAGTTTTAGTGTTATTTTTTAAATTATTATCAATGTGAAATGTACACTGATAGTCTGGCTGTCTTAATCTTTTTTTCATGAGTTTATCCTCCTCTGTATTTGTATTGTTATCCTTCAAAGAAATAGTTAAATAATCATTTTGGGTCTTCAGATTTATATTCTCTTCATTAAAATCTGTTGATGTTTTCTTTATAGCTGAGTTATTATAATCTTCTCCATAATTATCTTTAAAATCTATAAAGTTATTAAAAGGATTTGATGCTAGAGATAATACTTCTGTAGAATCTTCTTTACCTTCAGTGGAATTATATAATAAATTAATTATGATAATACACCTCCAAGTACTTTGATTTATATCTTCTATTTATAATTACAGGATAATATTGATGTTATATCAAAATTGCTCTCTGTCTAAAAATACCAGCTATTTATTATTAATAGTAATTATTATTAGCTAATAGACTTGGAGAATTTGAGGAGTAAACAAGCTTAGGAACAGTTATAAGATGTTAAGAAAGAGTATAAATAATTTTAGTTTAGATTAATATAAATATAAGGAGGTGATCTTTTTGAAGATCAATAATAAAAGTAATATAAGAGATTTATTAGATAATATTAGAGATAATATGAAGGGAACAGGAAATAAAGAGAATGAAGTAGAAATTTCAACCTTTAGAATAGCAGCTACTTATATTGGGACGGTGGTAGGTGCAGGTTTTGCTTCTGGTCAAGAGGTCTTGCAGTTTTTTGGATATTATGGTTTGAGTGGTTTTGCTGGTCTTATATTGGCTACTATTATATTTATGTTATATGGTTATATTATTCTTAAATTGGGGTTGGAATTAAAGGCTAGATCACATTTAGAGGTCATCAAAGAGGCTGGGGGTAAATGGTTGGGCTTGATTATCGATGCTGTAATTACCTTCTTTTTGTTTGGAGCATTGACAGCAATGGTAGCAGGTTCAGGTTCTATATTTGAAGAGCAGTTTGCTATCCCATCCTTTTGGGGAAATTTAATTATGGTAGTAACCTCCTTAGGCACTACTTTATTAGGGATAAATGGTGTAATTTCGGCAATTAGCTTTGTGGTTCCACTCTTGTTAATAGGAGTATTTGCAGTAACAATTATGACCATTGTTTCAAATTTACCTTTTGGGATTGGAGCTTTGGAACAGGTTATGCCTGGTCAACCTCCTATCTCCAGTTGGTTTGTATCAGCATTTAATTATGCCTCCTATAACTTGGTGATTGCAGTAGCTGTTCTAGCTCCTTTGGGTAGGGAGGCAAAAGATACTCACCGTTTAAAGATGGGTTCAATCTTTGGAGGATTGGGCTTAGGTATTGGTGCTATGTCTATTCTACTTGCTTTATTATTGAATCTGCCTGAAGTTGCAAGATATGAGATTCCTATGGTCTATGTCTCTGGAAGGTTCTCCCCTTGGATTCAGTTAATTTATAGTGGGATATTAATTGCTGAAGTGTATACTACAGCAGTAGGAAATCTATATGGATTTGTAGCCCGCTTAACTGACCCTGATGGACCACGTTATAAACTTTATGTAATTATAACAAGTATCTGTGCGTTGATTGCTAGTCAGTTTGGATTTACAACTTTAGTAAGATTTTTGTATCCAGCAGTGGGATATGCTGGTTTTCTATTGTTGGGGGGACTGACTATAGGGTTAGTCAAAAGCTATGGTAGGCAAAACTAATAAACACCATATATTATTAAAAGAGGTTATCTTTTATAGGGATAATCTCTTTTTTATTTATTCTTTAGAGAAGAAGTACTTGAATTTTTTTTAAATAATTGAGAAAATATATATTATAGTTTTATCTTTGATTTGGTATTATAAATAAATATAGTCATTTATGTTTTTATCTAAATAATTGTACTTTAAACTTGGATATCTGTAATTATCTCTAGATAAGCTAAAATTTTTATTGGATAAATTTTTTAAGTATATTGTAATCAAAAGTTAACATAAGATGATAGGGTTTGTAGTTTAGATGTAGAATATTATATTAAGGTTAATGATTTCTTATTTGATATATAAAGGGGGTATAAAATGAAGAATAAGAAGGAAGGTGTAAGTAACTCATCGATAAAGTTGGGTTTAGGCTTAAGGTTTGGCTTGGGAATAATTATAGCAATCTTAGTAAGTATTCCTATTGGACAATTTATTAGTGCTTTGGTAAGTAACTATATTTATGGTGGTAAGCAGATAGGATATTTGGCTAGGATTATTGATTATGTGCTTATCTTTATTCTACTTGAGATTTTATTAAAGCAACTTGTAGTCAAGAGAATAGATAAGATAACTACTTTAGTAAGAAGTCTAAAGAGTGATAATTTCTCTTCAGATGATATTAAGGTTAGTGGTAATGATGAAATAGGTAACTTATATAATGAATTTGAAAGTATGGATAAATCCTTAGATGGGGGGTTAAATTCTATTATCCAAGGTGTTAGAAAGGAGATTGATAGTTTATCAATTTATAGTAACGAGCTATCTGCTTCTTCTAAAGAGGGGAATGCTACAATAGATGAGACCCATCAACTTGTAGAGCATATGATGTCTAATGTAGAAGAGATTTCCGCTAGTGCTGAAGAGGTAACAGGTTTTGCTGAAGAATCTTCAGCTCAGACCCAATTGGGTAGAGATAATATTGAGAAGACGATTACTAGCATTCAAGAGATTAATGAATCAGTAAGTAATACAGTAGAGATAATTAAAGCTTTACATGAGAATTCTAAGCAGATTGGTGAAATTATTAGCCTAATTACCAATATAGCCAATCAGACAAATATGTTAGCCCTAAATGCTGCTATTGAAGCTGCTAGGGCTGGGGAGCAAGGTAAAGGATTTGCCGTAGTGGCAGAAGAGATTAGACATTTATCTGAAGAGACATCTAGTGCTACTGGTGATATTGTCAATATCGTTAAAGAGACTCAGTTGAAATCACAAGAGGTACTAAACTCCATCGAGAAGGTTGAGCTTAAGGCAAAGGAAGGAGAACGGATTGCTGAAGAGACAGACCGTGTATTTTTTGAGATAGAAGAATCTAGTCAAGAGACGGCAATGATGATTGAACAGACTGCTCATGCAGCTCAAGATTTGGCTGAGAATAGTGATCGTTTAGTGCAGGAATCACAGATAATCTCTAGAATCTTTAGTGTGGTATCAAGTTCTTCTGAAGAGTTGGCAGAAATGAGCCAGAAGATTAATGCTTTAATCAACAAGACTAATAGTAAAGATACTAGCTTGGGATTAATTGAGTGGGATGATAGTTATTCTGTTGGGATTGAAGCAATTGATAAACAGCATAAGCAACTCTTTAATATAGTTAATGATTTAATTAGTGCTAATAAATTGAATAAAGGAAAGAAAGAGATTGGTAAGGTATTAAACTTTTTAGCAGATTATACAGTAAAACATTTTAAAGATGAAGAGAAATTACAGCAGGATTCAGGTTATCCTGATTACGAGAGTCATAAAGAGTTACATGATAAGTTTTTAGAGGACGCAGTCAACTTTAAAGAGAGATTTGATAAGGGGCAGATAGATACGGCTACTATGATGGACTTTAACAAGACTATAACTCGTTGGTTGGTACAGCATGTTAGAGGAATTGACCAGGAAGTAGGAGAGCATATTAGAAATAATTGATAGTCAGAGGGGCGAGTTTCTACTCCCCCTTCTATCTTTATAGTTTTAATTTACATAAATTAGTACTTGAAAATTATTTAAAAATAGTTTATACTATTTAATAGGCTAATTTAGTGGTCTGTAACTCAATAAGCTAAATAGTCTGTAGGACTTCTCATAACCGTGGGGCTATAGCTCAGTAGGATAGAGCGACAGACTCCTAATCTGTAGGCCGCAGGTTCAATTCCTGCTAGTCCCACCATTTTTTATTTAATCTATATTAAAATTTATAATGTATTTAAGTTACACGTATCTAAAAGGATAGGTGTTTTTTATTTTTTGACTATAATTATAGTTATTCAATCCTATAATAAAATCTAAATTAGCGAAGTAAAAAAATACAAAGATTATAAATTTTAATTTATGATTGGACATTTATGTAATAGATAAGAAATATTTATTATTTGGATATAAATTATTACTAAATGAGTACATTGTTGACAAAAAGTTGACATTAACTTGACATAAAATATTGTTTCTGCTATAAATATTATATAAATTGATTAAGTAGGTGGTTTATTTGAGAGAATATAAGACTATAAGTATAGATCATATTAGTAAGCTAGTTCATCATCAAGGTAAACAATTAGTAGGAACTTTTAATGATTATCATCTCCATACAGCAGTTCAGCCAATATTCAGCTTAGCCCATAAGAGGGTTGTAGGCTATGAAGCCTTAGTTAGAGTTAAGGCTATAAAAGAGAAGTGGGTTAGCCCAGCTGAATTATTTAATAATAGATATACAGAAGTCCAGAGTATCTTATTAGATAGATTATGTAGATTCTTACATATACATAACTTTACTAGTTTAGAAGATGATTTGAATTGGTTGTTTTTAAATGTTTCTCCACAAACCATTATTAATGGAAAGAATTACGGTGGATTTTTTACAGAGTTATTGGAGAAGACTAGGTTTCCCTCTCATCGTATAGTGATTGAAATTGTAGAGTATCCTATTGAGGATAATGATCTTTTATTAGAGACGGTAGATTTTTATAGAAAATTAGGTTGTTTAATTGCAATTGATGATTTTGGTGCAGGACACTCTAACTTTGATCGTATATGGAAATTAAATCCTGATATTGTAAAACTAGATCGTTCTATGGTAGTTGGTGCTACAGAAGATAAGAAGATAAGAAAAGTCTTAGGGGGGATTGTCTCTTTACTCCATCAAACTGGAGCATTAGTTCTGGTTGAAGGGATTGAAAGTAAAGAGCAGACAATGATTGCTATGGAGAGCGGTGTAGATTTTGTACAAGGTTATTTTTTTGCCAGACCTACCACTGAGTTAAACAAGCCTCTAGATAACCTACCATCTTTTGATAATATATTTGAAGATTACAAAAATAATATTTTAGTCCAAGAGACCAATAGCAAAAGTACTTATCAACATTATTACCCAAAATTTGAGATTACAATAAATAATTTAATTAAAGGTAAGGCTTTAGATGATGCCTGCCAAGATTTATTAGCTGATGATACTGTTATGCGCTGTTATCTATTAATGACAGATGGATTACAAGTAGGTAATACAGTTCTTGCTGATTCTATCTTCAATAAAAATGACATACGTTTTAAACCTCTTGAAGATGCCAATAGTGCAGACTGGTTTAGGAGGCATTATCTTAGAAAAGCTGTGCTTCACCCAGAACAATTGCAGGTAAGTGAGCCCTATTTATCGATAACTGGTGCCCACATGTGTGTAACACTCTCTATGATGTTCTCAACTCCATCTGGATATAGGGTCTTATGTTGTGATTTGAATGTTGAATAAAGAGATTTTTATATAATAACTGTCTAATTTATTACTATTGAATAACTCAACTAATTTAATGTCATGCTCCTTATAAATTCTTAGATTGACTGTACCTCGATATCATCCTTAGGAATAATTTCAAGATAGATTAAGATTTTAATATTTTTTATTTGATTCTAAAGTTAGATGACTATATAGATGTGTGAATTTAAAGTGAAACTTTTCAGACCTCACCCCTGACCCCCTCTCCTACCTTATGAGAGGGGGGAACTAAAGTCTTTTTTTCCTTCTCCTAGTGTAGGAGAAGGGATTAAGGGATGAGGTATAGCTTTTATTATTTTTATGAAAACAGATATAACAATCTATCCATGTGATATTAAAGTAAATTCTAGAATCACATATCTATAATACCTGTAACATGATAAATTGATTACTGAAAATTAGTAAAATAAAGGTTTGTTATTAGTATTTGTCTATAAAAAAATAAATAATTTCCTAAATTGCAATATTAAAT
>NZ_LWDV01000006.1:0-110324 GCF_001693735.1 Orenia metallireducens | reverse complement strand
ATAAGTGAATACTCTGTCAAAGCAATTGCTAGGATTCAAAACTGGTGTAATACTCTACCAAGAAAAATCTTAGGTTACTTAACACCTGATGAAGCATTTGAAGATCAATTAAAAGATATTTTATACGGTTAAATTATTACAGTTTGAGACTAGTTCAATTTAATATTGCAATTTAGGTAATATATTTATTATATTATGGAGGGATACTAATGTTAAAAGTAGGTCACCGTGGAGCTTCGGGTATAGCCCCAGAGAATACTAAAGCTGCTTTTCTTAAATCAATAAAGTTGGGATTAGATATGGTAGAATTAGATATTCAACTAACTAAAGATAATAATTTAATCGTATTTCATGATTATGATTTAAAGAGAATTGCAGGCTTAGATGAGAAGATAAGTAATATGACCTTGATTGAATTAAAAGAAATTGATATTGGTAGCTGGTTTAGTGATGAGTTTAGTGATGAGAGGATACTTACTTTGAAAGAGGTAATTAATCTACTTAAAGATAAAATGAAAATAAATATTGAGATTAAGATTAATCAACAAAAGAGTGAGATTATTATGGCAAAGTTACTTGATATATTGAAGGAGGAAGAGTATGAAGAAGGGGTTATCATCTCTTCCTTTGACCATAGAATACTAAAATTAATTAAGAGGAAGAACTATTCTTTAAGGACAGCAGTTTTAATTGGCGCTCTACCAGTAAATCCAATTAGACTAATTCAAGAGGCTGAAGCTGATGGGATTCATCCTCATTATTTGACAGTAAATAGAGCGTTGGTAGAAGAAGTGAAGGATTATGGGTATTTTATCAATACATGGACTGTTAATAGTAAAGAAGAAGTTGATAGGTTAGTAAAGTTAGGTGTTGATGGTATTATGAGTGATTATCCAGAATTATTTTAAAAATATCGAATAATTACTAAGCGAAGGGACAAGTTTTAACTTGTTCCTTTTATAATCCCTATAATAATTAGAAATTGTAATAAATCTCAAATAAACACAAAATTTATGAAAAGATAATTAAAATTAAAGATGTTATAATATTACTATAACTTCTACTAAGATTTTATGTTTAGTAGAAAGAATGGCACAATGGAATGATATTACGACACTTTTAGAGTTCACACCTCACCCTATCCCTCTCCTAAGTTAAGGAGAGGGGGTAGGGGGTGAGGTTTAAAACTGTCGCAATATACCAATAAAGAGACAGTTTTTATATTGAAATTCAATTAATACAACACATTAATTAACATACCTTTATACTTATATATCAAATAAGGGGGAGCAAATCATGCAGCAGATAATATCTTATGTGATGGCTCTAGTTTTATTAGTAATCTCTTCAAGTTCAACTGTTGCTCCAAAAGATATAGATAAGAATATTGTTGCTTATTTTCCCAATTGGGCTACCTATAGTCCTCAGTATAAGAACTTTTCTGTAGGTGATATACCGTGGGATAAGGTAACTATAATCAATCATGCTTTCTTTAAGATAAATGATGATTTTCAGTTAGAATCTACCGATAAGTTTGTCGATTTTGAAAAAGAGTTTGAGCATTCTGGTTTTTGGAGATTTGATAATCTTAAGGGGCATTTTGGAGAGTACAAATACTATAAAAGAAGATATCCAGATGTGAAAGTAATTATCTCTATTGGTGGTTGGTCAGAGAGTGATATGTTTCATGAGATGGCTCTAACAGCAGAGAATAGGAAGAAGTTTATAGATAGTTGGATAGAGTTTCTCAAGAGGTATCCTTTTATAGATGGTTTAGATATTGATTGGGAATATCCAGGTGTTAACAGGGATGGGGTAGCAGGAGGACCTCAAGATAAAGAGAATTTTACAAAATTACTTAAAGAGGTTAGAGGAGCTTATGATAGTCATGGGATGGAGGATAAGATGTTAACTATAGCTATTCCAGCAGGAGAGGATAAGATTATAGGAAGACAAGAGCCTGACAAGTACCATCAATATTTAGATTTTATTAATTTGATGAGTTATGATATGCATGGTGCTTGGGAAAATGTGACAAACCACCATTCTCCAATCTATAAAAGCCCTGAAAACTGGTTAGGGAAGTATTCTCAAAGCTTAAACCTTGATGATGTAGTTAAATTCTATATAGAAAGATATAATATACCAGCTGAGAAATTAATTGTAGGGGCTCCTTTCTATTCAAGGGGGTGGAAGAATGTGGATGATAAGAATAATGGTTTATATACCATGGCTTCTGGAGGAGCACCTAGTATCCTGGGAAATGGAGGAGAAAACCCTTATTGGAAGATGAAAGAGCTAGAGAATGTAAGGGGTTATATTAAGTATCGAGATAAATACTCTAGAGTACCTTACCTGTATAATAGAGAGATGAGTTATTTTTATACCTATGAAGATGAGATTTCTTTGTCAGAGAGAGCTGATTATGTTAACACAAATAATCTAGGTGGCATAGTTATCTGGGAGATTACAGGAGATGATTTCGAGGGGACGCTGATAAATACAATATATGAGAAGTTTAGCAGTAAGGAAGTAGGGAGGAAGAATTCGATTGGCGATTTTCCCCTTACAAAGAGTTTAAGGAATCAGTATAAAAAGTGAAGAAATAGACTAACAGGTTATATGCTTATTAGTCTATTTCTATAATTTATATATTTAACTTGGTATACAGATAGGAGTTCCAGCATCTAATTTATTTATGTCTTTAATTTGAGGGTTAGCCTTCTTCAAGTCTTCTATAGGTACACTATACTTTTCAGCGATAGTATAGAAGGTATCTCCTAGTTCAACAATATAAATTGAGCCTCCTGGACATGGTACAGGTTCTGCACCAGGGGTAGGAGCAGGTGGTAAACAGATTTCTTGTCCTGCTCTAAGTTGCTTAGGGTCTATTCCAGAGTTAATAACAAGTAAAACATCAAGGGTATAACCAAATTTTTTAGCTATACTAACAAAAGTCTCACCTGGTTTAACTGTATAAAAGCGACCTTCACATGGTCTTACTGAAGGTGTTGGTGCTGGAACACATATCTCCTGACCAATCTGTAATTTGTTAGGGTCAACACCTGGATTAGCTGCAGCTAAAGCTTCGGTAGTGATATTAAAGCGACGAGCTATATTAAAGAAAGTGTCCCCTAGAACGACTGTATAAAAGAAGCCACTTTCACAGGGACCAGAGATATCTTTAACTGGTATACATATCTGTTGACCTACTTGTAAATTTGCAGGGTCAATATTTGGATTAGCAGCTATTATTGACTCAACAGTTATCTCAAAACGACCAGCTAAATTATATACTGAATCACCAGGGCGAATAGTGTATAGAGTTCCATTAGGACAGTTTTGGGGCATCAGTAATATCCTCCTTTCAGATTCATTTTATATATATTATGCACTATAGAATGGATATGGGATTTTTAGTTTAATTATAATGTTGGATTATTGGTATATTATATTAATTTTAAATAAAAATTAGCTTAGAATAAAAAAAGAGTTAGGTTGAATTCAACCTAACTCTTTAGGTATTTATGCAGCAGGTTCTATAACTAATTCATTCTTTTTGATTACTCGGTTATCAACTTTTGGATTGATGGTATCTTGAGCACGTAAATATTCAATTACTATCTCTTTGATTTCTTTATAGCTGTTAGTAAATTCAACCTCTTTAAAGGTATTGAACTTATCGCCACCTACAGCTAAGAAGTTATTGGTTGCTACTTTATACTTCTTATCTAGTTGAAGTGGAGTACCATCAGCTAATTGAACACTAATTAATCTATTATATTTTGCTTTATTTGGGTCATAAATTACCTTCAATCCTGATAATTGCATCATCCCTTTATCAAGAGTAAAGCTCTGTTCTAAGATGTCGATAATCTGTTGACCAGTCATCTCTGTTGTTACAACAGTATTGCCAAAGGGTAATAGAGAGTAAATTTGTTCTACTTTAACCTTACCAGCTGGAATATCAATTCTTAATCCACCAGCATTTTGGAATACAACATCTGCTTGAGTATACTCTTTAATAGCATCTGTAACCAATACACCCATATTAGAAATATCATTATATTCACGTTTTAAGGATACCTTGGAAGTAGTGAGGACTTCATTCATAATTGGTTCAATTACTTTTTGGTACTTGTCAACAATAGCTTGAGCCTTCTTATCTAAACTGATATTAAGCTTAGTCTTTCTAACAGCATGGGTAGTGGGTTCAATAGTTACAACCTCATCAGTCTCTGTATTTACAAAGTAGCTTAAATGTCCAATTTTACGTCCATGCTTGTAGGCTTCTACTATAGGAATACCGTTGACTGTAGCTGTTACTGTATCATGGCTATGACCACCAATCATCCCATCTATGCCATCAACTTCTTTAGCCACCTCAATCAATTCACCACTAACTTCACCAGTAGTCCAGTCTGTATTACCTGGCATATGGCTTAATACGATAATTAAGTCTGCTCCTGCCGCTCTTAGCTTTGGAGCAACTTTATTAATTACTATAGCAGGATCTCTAAATTCTAGATTTTCAATATTAGTTGGCATAACAGAAGTTAAAGTATCAGGAGTTGAAATTCCGATAATCCCTACTTTAACGCCATTGACTTCAGTGATAATATATGGCTTTGCATAATCAACTACTTGATCAGTATTCTTGTTATATAAATTAGCAGCTACAAATTTATAATCTGCTTTGTGAGTGATTTCTGCCAATATGTCTTGTCCCCAGTCAAATTCATGGTTACCGATAGTACTAGCTGTATATCCAAGGTAGTTAAATAATTCAATAACTGGTGCTCCATGATTTAATGTAGAGACTGGAGTACCTTGGTAGCTATCACCACCACTTACTAGGATAGTGCCTTCAGGATTTTGTTTTTTATAATAATCTATTACTGCTGCAAAATTAGCAGCACCAGCTTCATATCCACCTCGTACATTACCATGGAAGTCATTAGTAGAGAGGATATCTATCTTTTTATAATTATTTAGAGCAGCTTGAACCTGTGGGTCATTGATATTGATACTCTTAGCATTCCAAGAGCGATTTTTAGCAGGGATATTTATAATACCTGCATTGATAAGCTCAATAACCTTATTTCGTTGTGGATGGCTTAAATCAGCACCGATAATCTTCCAGTTATTATCTACAGTTGGATTGATTCTTTTAGCTTCTTTGATATAATCAATGATATATTGTTGAATTGTCTTTTCTGATTTGAAATTTGCTTCATTGTGGATAATTCCTGATGCCTTCAAGCCACCATAACGGTAGTTATTTAATGCTAGAGTAAAAGTCTGTTCATCAGTAACTGTCTTACTTTTAAAGGTTAAGTCAACAATTCTTTCTCCAGCAGGCTTGGAGATATCAACCTTATACTCAACCCCAGCAAACATATCGTAGTTATAGCCACGAATCTCTGGGTTGAAGCTGATTGTTAAATCACCATCCTGATAAGTATTAAAATAAGCAGCAGTTAACTCCATATAATCCTTTAACTCTTTACCTGTAATTTCTACAGTATAGAGAGTGTTAGGATATTTATAAATCAAAGTAGCATCTTTAATAGATACAGGACCTGCTTGAATAGTAGCATTACTATCAAATAATGCTGCTGAAGAGATATCAGCACCTGTAGCTTCTAATTGTATCTGATTGATGAAGTCAACTAATGGAGTATCTTGAATTTGAGCTGATGGAATTCCCTTAACTTCATCTTCTGGAGTAAAGTCTCCAGTAGCTGTTCCAATAGGAGTTGTCACATAATCAATAGTCTCTTGATGATAATCTTTGGCTAATTCCAATACTTCAGGGGCTGCCTTAACAGCTTTGGTTTCTAGGTAAGTTCCTTTTTTATTAATAACTACCCATTTTCCACTTTTTTTAGTAATTGTTAGATCGACCCTTGAAATTTGATGACCTTTGTCTTCGGGAGCAACTACCAATACTCCATTGACAGTTTGATTTACGATCTCGTGATTATGTCCAGCAAAGATAGCAGTGATTTCTGGATTCTCTTCAGCTATTTTTCTGACCTTGTCTCCACCAGTCTTATGCCCTTCTCCCTCTAAGCCTGCGTGGGCAAGGGCTATAATTATATCTGCTCCTTTTTTCTTCATTTCAGGAATATATTTTTTTGCCGTCTCAGACATATCTTCAAATTCAAGAGCAGTTACTTTATCCCCATCCCAGCGAGGAATATTAGGGGTAGTCAATCCTAAGATAGCGACCTTAATTCCATCTACCTCTTTGATTGTATAAGGTTTTACAAATAATCTATCTTCATTCTTGTAATGGATATTAGCTGATAGCACAGGAAAATTAGCATCAGCAATAACATTCTGTAGAGTACCCAATCCAAAGTTGAACTCATGATTTCCTAGTACCCAAGCATCATAGTTCATTAGGTTCATTACATTCATCATTGGATGTATTACATCACCTCTATCCTTGAAGATATCTGCTAAGGTAGTTCCTTGAATTGTATCTCCAGAATCAACAAGAAGAGTATTACTGTTCTCTTCTCTTATATCTTTAACAATAGTATAGACCTTGGCTAACCCTACATCATCATCCTCTTCATCAGTCTTGTATGCCCATGGATAGATATGACCATGGATATCACTGGTTTGAAGGATAGTAATGGTCTTACTCTTATCTTCAAGTGGTCTTGATGACATAGCACTAACTCCAATAGCAAATAGAGTTAAAACTATTACTAGTATTAAAGCTTTTGAAATCAAATTTTTCTTGTACATTTTATTCCCCCTTATACTTTTTTATTTTAACTAAACTATAATTAAATATATAGGCTAGTTAAAAACTAAAATTAAATCTCTTTATAACATTTTACATAAGAAAACCTTTAATTTCAATTTTATTCCCTAAATGGAAAAAATTAATACATAATGATTATTTACAATAAGTGGAATAATAGCCTATTAAGATTAAATAAAAAGCTATAATCAATCTAGGTAAAATTATTCCTAAATGATTATAGCTCTCTGTTAAAATTATTAAATTTATGGTCCAAGAAGTGACTATTTAAGTTGGTTTTAGTTAATCTATTTTTATAATCTGTTAAAATTGTTACTGGCTATTGTTTAAGCATCATTATCCAGAAGAGCATTTAATACTCTCGTTTTAACTCCATAAATATTAGGAATTATTCTATTAACCTCTCTAGTCTCTGTATTAATTAGAAAGCGTAAATGACCGACTTGATAACCAGCTATTAGAGGAATTTCTTGTATAATAGTTGCTATGGCTTGCTGCTGCCCCCCACTTATAATCCCATCTACGTCTTGAAGCTGTTTAGCTATTTCAATTAACCTTTGACTATTTTGGTCATTTTTAGATTTTTCTTCCTTTAGAGTGTGAGCAATCAGAATAACTAAGTCCGCTCCCTCTGCTCTTATCTGGGGGACAATTTGATTGATTAACATTATAGAGTCTTTAGTTACTAAGTTATTATCTTCTATAATAGAAGGAATAAAGATACCAATTAACCCTACTTTAATTCCATTAACTTCTTCTATTAGGTAAGGTTTTAGATATTCAACGGGTTTGCCTGTATCTTTATTGTAGAGACTAGCAGCTAAGAATTGATAATCTGTCTTTTCTATAATCTTTTTAAACTTACTCTGACTTAAGTTGAATTTATTATTAGCTGTATATTCTAAGTAATTGCCTAGATATAGTGTAGGTTTATTGTAGCTAGCAGGAAGAGTAAAGCCACTTTGATAGTTATCGCCAGTATTTATTAGAAGTGTTCCTGCGGGATTTTGGCTAATGTAGTGTTCAATAACTGTGGTAGAGTTATTAATATTATCTCCGATATCACTATTAAAATTATTGGTGGAGATAATATCAATCTGTTTATAATAGGTATTTGGCTTAATAGGTTTTTCAGACATAGCATCGATGGTTCTGTCTTCTTCTGGAATTAAAGAGTTTATTAGAAAAGATAGCAAAATCAGTGAGAGAACAAAAATAAATACTCTTGATTTCTTAACGAACATATTCTACCTCCTTGATAATAGTTTTAAAATAATATTTTCGATTAAGTTAATTTAATGTAAGCAGTATCTTTTAATTCTATTAATTCCATGTTAGCTTGAAAGATTAAAGTTGTTATTTTTTATATTCTTCTTCTAAAATATATAATTATATGTTTTAGTTTAGAATCCTCTTGAAAATAATGTGTATCATTGTTAAATATATCATAAAAATTACTAAGGAGTAATATCTAGAATGATTTATAAAATTTTTAATAGTTTGATATAAACAATGATATTTTTCTTGAAATTCATCATAAGTATTTATATAATATACATATGTGTTTTAATGACAGACATAAGTAATTTAGGAGGAGAAAAGATGAAAAAATTAGGTTTATTACCAAAGTTAGTTATCGGGATTATAGTAGGTTTAATCTTGGGAACTTTCTGTTTGAAAGCAGGATCAGAGTGGCCAATCTCTTTATTGAAAACCTTTAACGGAATTTTTGGTAGCTTATTGAGTTATATTATTCCATTTATTATTATTGCTTTTGTAGCTCCAGGTATTGCAGAGTTGGGGAAAGGTGCTAGTAAATTATTAGGTATTGCAACAGCAATAGCTTATCTATCAACAATTATTGCAGGAACTTTGGCTTTTATTTTAGGAAAAGCATTATTGCCCGTCTTATTAAATGGAAATACAGACTTAAATACAATAGATAATACTGTTAAGGCTTTCTTCAATATAGATATTCCGCCTATGATGGGTGTGATGACAGCATTAGTAACTGCATTTATGATTGGTTTAGGGATGGCTAATATTCAAGGGAAGAGTCTTTATAATGTAATTAAAGATTTTCAAAATATAGTTCAGAAAGTTATTAAAGTAGTAATCATTCCATTATTACCTCTTCATATTGCTGGTATTATAGCTAATATGAGTTATGCTGGAAAGGTTGCTTCTATTATGTCTTCTTTTGGTAAAGTATTTATACTTATTATTGGATTACAGACTACTTATGTAGTTATCCAGTATTTAATTGCTTGTCATATCGGTAAGAGAAATCCAGTTAAATCTATCAAAAATATGCTACCAGCATACTTTACTGCAATAGGAACTCAATCTTCAGCAGCTACTATTCCAGTAACAGTACGTTCAGTATTAAGCAATGATGTAGAAGAAGACATTGCAGATTTTGTAATTCCTTTAGGTGCAACTATCCACTTAGCAGGTGATACTATTACTTTAACTTTAGCTTCAATGGCTGTAATGATGTTAAGTGGTCAGGCAGTAACCTTTGCTGCGATGTTTCCCTTTATCTTAATGTTAGGAGTAACTATGGTAGCAGCACCTGGAATTCCAGGAGGAGGGGTAATGGCTTCCTTAGGACTATTAGAAGGAATGTTAGGCTTTGGAGGTATGCAGAAATCTTTGATGATTGCCCTACATTTAGCACAAGATAGCTTCGGTACAGCAGCTAATGTAATGGGTGATGGTTCTATAGCTATTATTATGAATAGCTTATCTAGGACAGAAATTGTAACAAATGAAGGTGACTCTATTAATGAAAATATATAATCTCTATAAAGAAACTCAGCTATTAATGGCTGAGTTTCTTTATTATTAAGGATGAGTTTTAATTTCTATAGAGTTATGATTTTTTAAAAGTAAAACTGTCGCAATCTACCCATAAAGTTATAATATATATTCATACATCTATACTATAAAAAGTTAATCAGCTATTATAGAGAATCTATCATAAAATACACATATTTCAAGTTTAAGAATAATATGATATTAAGTACAAAGACTAGTAACCCTAAATTTACTATGATTAATTTTAACAAAGAAAGGAGAGTTTTAAAATCTTGTTATAGATATAAGAGAGGATCTAAAAATATTTTAAAATTATTAAATTTTCATTATTTTGAAATAGATAGGTAGGAATTATTTTATATATCTAGAATTATACAAATATAAAATAGCAATTTAGAATTAATTGTAATGTTATATAAAGGTAGGGTTACTATGAGGGATTTTGCTAAAATTACCAGTAAGGTTGAAAGTACGAAGTTTAAAAAGAATAACAAATTAAATGCAACTGTATTTATTAGAATTTTATTATTTTTAGTTATTTGTGGTTTAATAGTTATCTTTGGAATTAACTTTTTTGGTTATCATTCCAGTAAGATAGCTACTACCACTTATCAAACAATTCAAGATAGTATTAAAACTTCAGGAATTTTAATTAGAAGGGAGAGGGTAACTTTTGCACCTCAAGGTGGAGAGGTTGAACTTTATTTCTCTGAAGGTGCTAGAATAAGTACTGGAAACAAGATAGCAGTAATTTATGATGATAATCAGAGTGATAATCTCTATAATTATTATGCAGGAATACTTAGCTACAAGGTAGATGGGTTAGAGATGACCCTAAGAGAAGATAATTTAAAGAATCTCAATTATGATCACTTTATAAATTTAAAAGGTAAATATAATCCTGTTAGCTCAGGGGATAAGGTTAATATGGGAAGACCTATCTTTAAAATGATTGATAATTTTAAATTTTATCTGGCAGTCTTATTACCTCAAGATCAGTTAATCAATTATGAAGTAGGAACTGATGTAGAGGTCTTTTTTCCAACATTAGAAGAATATTTTGTAGGCAAGATAAATTCAATCTTATTAGATAAGCCTCAAAATATTATGATTATAGAGTTTAGTAGATTTATTCCAGAGCTAATAGATTTACGAAAAACAGCTGTTGAAATTATTAGAAAGAGGTATCATGGAATAGTAGTTCCTAGTTCTGCTCTAACAAAAAAGGATGATAAGATAGGTGTTATGGTTAATGGTTATACGAAAAATTATTTTAAAGAGGTTGAGCTTTTAGGAGAAGTAGCAGACCAAGCAGTAATTAAAGGAGTAGGACCAGGTGTTAAAGTTATTCTTAATTAAGATTAAGGGGGAATACTAGTGGAAAAAATTTATGTCTTAGATACCAATGTTATATTACATGATCCAAAATCCATATTCTCTTTTGAAGATAACCAAGTTATCATTCCAATGGTGGTTATTGAAGAGGTCGATAATCAGAAAAAGCGCCAAGACTCAGTAGGTAGTAATGCTAGAATATTCTCAAGATATTTGGATGAGCTAAGAAAAAAAGGAAAATTATGTGATAGTGTAGAGTTAGATAAAGGTGGTAGACTTAAGGTTGAATTTAATCACCAACTTCTAGCGGAGTTGCCTAGAGGATTGGATCCTAATAAGCCTGATAATCGAATTTTGGCAACTACTTTGGGGTTACAAAGAGATGGTAATATCCCTGTTATTTTAGTTACTAAAGATATCAATATGAGAATTAAGGCAGATGCTATGGGTCTTGCAGCAGAGGACTATTCAACTGATGCTGTGAATATTGATGAACTATATTCGGGAATAAAGAATATAAGTGTTCCTTCAGATAAGATAAATGCTTTATTTAAAGATAAAAAGTTAGAATTAAATGAATTGGATTTAGAGGAAAGATTATATCCTAACCAATTCATCAATTTAGAAGATGAGTTTGGAGGTTCTCAATCAGCATTATGCTCTTATGATGAAAGTAAAAACAGATTAATACCTTTCATCTTTAATCCAACTGATGTCTGGGGAATAAAGCCTCGTAACCGTGAACAAAAATGTGCTTTTGAGTTGTTATTAAATGATAATATTAAATTGGTGACTTTGGTTGGTAAAGCAGGAACAGGAAAAACTTTATTAGCTTTGGCAGCTGGGTTACAGAAGGTCGTAGAGGATAAATCCTATAAACGATTGATTGTAACTAGACCAATAGTTCCTATGGGAAATGATTTAGGCTTCTTACCAGGAGATAAAGATGAGAAGCTAGCTCCTTGGATGAGACCCATCTTTGATAATATGGAATTTTTAGTAGGTGGTAAAGATGAGAATGGAGCTAGTGCTGTGGCTGATTTGAAAGAGATGGGCTTAATTGAGATGGAAGCAATCACCTATATTCGTGGTCGAAGTATTCCAAATCAATTTATCATAGTTGATGAGGCACAGAACTTAACCCCCCATGAATTGAAGACGATCATTACCCGTGCTGGGGAAAACACCAAGATTATCTTAACAGGAGATCCTTATCAGATAGATCATCCTTATCTTGATAGTAATAGTAATGGTTTAACATATGTTGTAGAGAGATTAAAAGATAAGGCGTTAGTTGGTCATATAACCTTGTATAAAGGGGAACGCTCTCAATTAGCAGAGATTGCAGCAAGCTCATTATAATTAACTCTAATTCTTAGATTTAGTTTTAAGAGTATTTATAAATTAAAGCTCTTACTTGAGCTTAATTCTAAGCTTGAACTAAAAATACACCTATATAGGTGTATTTTTTTTGCAGGAAAAGAATAATAGATATAGAATTACTTAGAGAGGAGGTTTTATGTATGGAGGATATTAATAGTAGATTATTAAAAATAGAAGAGAGAATTAAAGTTGCTGCTAAAAGGTCAGGAAGGGAGCTTTCAGAGGTTAAATTACTGCCTATCTCTAAATATCACTCCTTAGATAAGATGAGGATAGTTTTAGATAAAGGCTATCTTGAATTTGGTGAAAGTAGAGTACAGGAGCTAATGGAAAAGAATGAGAAGTTCTCTTCAGAAGTAGAATGGCACATGATAGGGCATTTACAGAGAAATAAGGTGAAGTATTTAGCTAGAATGCCTAGATGTAAGTTGATTCATTCAGTTGATAGTTTAAGGTTGGCTAAGGAGATCAATAAAAGGGCCAAACAAGAAGAAAGAATAATGAATATCCTAGTTCAGGTTAATACTGCTCAGGATGATAATAAATTTGGAATCTATACTAAAGAGGCAATTGAGATGGTAAAGAAGATTAGCGGTTTTGAGAATGTAAAGGTTAAAGGGTTGATGACAATTGCACCTTATAGTGATAATCCTGAAGAGGTAAGACCATATTTTCGTAAGTTAAGAGAATTAGCAGAGAAGATAGAAGCAGAGAAGATAGATGGCGTAGAGATGAAAGAGTTATCGATGGGTATGAGTAATGATTTAGAGGTAGCTATTGAAGAAGGTGCAACAATCTTAAGAGTTGGTTCAGCAATCTTTGGAGAAAGGGAGTATAATTAATGGAGTTTATCAATACCGTATTAGACAAAGTTGACCAATTTTTCTCTTTAAGTCCACAGGAGATAGAAGATGAAGATTATCCAGCAGTTAGGTTAGAAAGAAAAGAGAAATTCCAAGCTGATCAAAGGCTAGAAGAGCAGGAGTTAAATTCGGTTATTAGCCCTTCGCAGGTTAAAGATATGTTAATTATAGAGCCAGAAAGCTTTGATGAAGCTCAACATATCGTTGATAAGCTAAAGGATAATCAACCGATATTACTTAATTTAAGTAAGACGGACCATCAACTTTCTATTAGAATCATTGACTTTATCAGTGGTGCAATTTATGCTTTAAATGGCAATGTAGAGAAAATTGGAGATAGCGTATTTTTATTTGCTCCAGGTTCAATTAATATTACCTATAAATCTAAAGATAAGAATGTCTCTGAAAATAAGAACAGTTATAACGATGACTCTGTATCTATAGCAGACGGTATATCTAAAGGGGAGAAGGAGAGTCTTTATGAAGATTAGTAAAAAAATAGGATTTATTGGGGCAGGTGCTATGGCAGAAGCTCTAATTAAAGGGTTGATTAAGTCAGAGTTATTTAAGTCTAATCAAATATATATTAGTGATATTAGAGAAGAGAGATTAAAGGATTTAAAAGAGAGGTATGCTTTAGAAACTACTACAGATAATCAAGAGATAGTAGAGAGGGTTGATTATCTAATTTTAGCTGTTAAACCTAAAATAATTCCTATAGTTTTGGATAAGGTAGGAAAGAATATTAGCAAATCTCAAAAACTATTCTCTATAGCAGCAGGAATCAATACTATGATGATAGAAAAGCATCTAAGGGAAAAGGTATCGGTTATCCGTCTAATGCCAAATACACCTGCTTTGATTGGAGAAGGGGCGATAGCTTATTGTTTAGGAGCTTTTGCTCAAGATGAGGATAAAAATCTGGTTAATCAAATCTTTGAAACTGTAGGGATGGTATTAGAGGTTGAAGAGGAATTAATGGATGCTGTAACAGGGCTTAGTGGAAGTGGTCCTGCTTATATCTATTTGATCATTGAGGCCTTATCAGATGCAGGGGTCAATGTTGGTTTAAATCGTAACGATGCTCTGTCTTTAGCATTGCAAACAATTATTGGTTCTGCTAAGATGGTTTTACAGTCAGAAAATCATCCTGGTCAATTAAAGGATATGGTAACTTCTCCTGGAGGAACGACTATAACAGGGCTGAAGATACTGGAGAGAGAAGGAGTACGCTCAGCACTATATCAGGCAGTAGAGGCTGCTACAATAAAATCAAAAGAGCTAAGAGGAGAGAAGTAAATGTTTTTAATTTATTTGATTGATAGATTTTTTCAATTTTATTATTATTTAGTTATAGCTAGAGTTGTATTGTCTTGGGTTCAACCACCGACCCATCACCAGACTATGAGAAAGATTATAGCTTTTATTTATCAAGCTACAGAACCTGTTTTAGGTCCAATTCAAGAGATGATGCCAAGCTTAGGTGGAATTGATTTTTCACCAATTATAGTCTTAATGGCTTTACAGATTGTGCGAAATGGAGCAATTCAATTGTTACTTTATTTATTTTAATTAAAAATTAAGAAGTTAACTTTAATAGTAGAGGGAATAGGAGTGATAATATTGTTAGATAAGGAGAGATTACTCTCTCATATAAATGATGAAGAGGATAAAGTAGAGTTAGCTCAAATCTTAGATAAGGCAGAGTTAGCTTTAACCAGACATCAACCAACTTTTACTAATTTCTTAAATCCTCATCACCTGTATTTGGCTAAACCTATTTTAGAGCAGATAGCAGATTTGAATTTTTGGGAGTATGGAGGATATGACCGAGCTGAGAGGAAGAGGTTAGCATTGACTCCTGATTATTATCTAGCAGATTTAGTTGAGAGTCCAATTGTCCTATTAGACATTAAAGGAAGATTTGAATTTCAAGAGGTAAGCCATCGAGATTTTTTAGGTTCTATCTTAGGAACAGGGATTAAGCGAGAGATGGTTGGTGATTTAATCTTATATCAAGAAGGTTGCCAAGCTGTGGTTGCTGAAGAGATTAAAGATTATATTAAATTAAATTTAGATAAAGTACATAAGGTTGGGGTGGAGATAGAAGAGATTGATTTTGATACTTTGCAGATAGAGCCAGAGAGAATCAAGGAGATTGAGACTACTGTGGCTTCTTTGCGCTTAGACTCTGTTGCTAGTGCTGGTTTTTCAACATCCCGTAGTAAGATGAGTAAAGAGATAGAGCAAGGGAAGGTCAAAGTTAATTGGAAGGTTATCGATAACCCTGCTTATTCATTAAATCAAGAGGACATTATCTCTATTAGGGGTAGAGGTAGGGTAGAGATAGATGAGTTATTGGGTGAATCTAATCGGGGAAGGATTAAATTGAGATTAAAGCGATATATCTAGGAGGGAATACTTATGTCTTTAATATCAGCAGATATCTATAATAAAAAGTTTAAAAAGAGTTTAAGAGGATATGATACACAAGAGGTAGATGACTTTTTAGAATTAGTGGCAGTATATTATGAAGAGATGATCTCAGAACAGACTAGATTGAACTCTGTTGTTGATGATTTAAGTGCGGAGCTGAAGAAGTATGAAGATTTACAACAATCATTAGATGATACTGTAAATAAGGCTCACAAATTTGCTGAAGATAAGAAGCAACAGGCTCAAGAGAAAGCAGAATCGATTTTGACAGAGGCTAAAAGAAAGGCTAATGAACTTCTTAGAGGTGCTGAAGTTAAGGCTAAAAATATTATTGAAGGTGCAGAGGTTAAAGCTAATAAACTAGTTGATGAGGCTAAATTTGAAGCAAAGAAGCAACTGATGGATGCTAGAGAGAAGAGTGAGGATAAGTATAGAGAATACCAACAGTTGTTAGAGAGTGAACGGTTATTTAAAATTAGATTTAAGACATTATTACAGAGCCATTTAGAGATGTTAGAAGAAGAGGAAGAGTCAACAGAAACAGAAGAGGCTGAGACCTTAAAATCTGAGGAGGATTATCATAGTAAGGAGGAGCTATAAATGGAGAAACGAGTAGCAGTAATTGGTATTGTAATCAGTGACCGGATCGGAGCAGCAGCAAAGGTCAATGATATTTTAGCAAGATATGGGGATATTATTGTAGGAAGGATGGGGCTACCATATCAAGATAAGGGATTAAATATTATCTCTTTGATTGTAGATGGAACAAATGATCAGATAGGTGCCTTGGCAGGAAAGATTGGAAATCTTCAAGGTGTCAAAGTAAAGTCTATGGTAACAACGTAAAGAGGTAAAAAGTGACGAGTAAAGAGTAACCATAGGGCAGACAATAGGTCTGTCCTTTAGTGTTATAGTAATTTATAAAGGAGTGGAACTGAATTGAAAATAGGTATTATTGGGGCAATGGATATAGAGATAGAGTTATTGAAGGAAGATTTAGAGTTAAAGAACACTTTAAATAAAGCTAGTATGGAGTTCTATGAAGGGAAATTAGTTGGTAAAGAGGTTGTGTTAGTCAGAAGTGGAATTGGCAAGGTAAATGCTGCTGTCTGTACTCAGATATTAATTGATGATTTTGATGTTGATGAGGTTATCTTTACAGGGGTTGCTGGTGCTGTTGACCCGACTTTAGATGTTGGTGATATAGTAATCTCTAATGAGGTGGCACAGCATGATATCGATGTTACAGGGTTTGGAAGGGAGTATGGTGAGATTCCTGGATTAGATAGAGTATTCTTTGAAGCAGAGAAGAGACTGGTTGATTTGGCTAAAGAGGCTGGAGAGAAAGTAACTGCTGATGAGGATATTAAAGTCTTAATAGGAAGAATCTTATCGGGAGATCAATTTATCGCCGATAGAGATAAGGTAACTTGGTTAGAGGAGACTTTCGCTGGACATTGTACTGAAATGGAAGGGGCAGCAGTTGGACAAGTTTGTTTCTTAAACTCTAAACCTTTTGTAATCATCCGTTCTATGTCTGATAAGGCTGACGGTGAAGCTAGTATTTCCTTTGATGAATTTGTAAAGATAGCTGCTGATAATTCTTACAAGATAGTAATTGAGATGTTGAACAATATTTAATTTTAGAAGGTATATGGCATTAAAGATCTAATATCTAGCATTTAACATTAGAGAATATATCTATTTATATAATAAATAAACAATTGAACGCAAAAACTTTTCCTACCATAAATCCCAGACTTCCTTTAGTAATTGTTTTTAGTAGTTTTTTCTTTAGGGTGTGGGGGTGATAATTCTTTCTTGTCTTATATTATGAAGAGGATTTTTATAAAAGAAAATGAAAAAAATTTAAAATTCAATTATGATAGGTAGGGTGAATTTAATGAGTTTAAAAGCAAAATTAATAAGTGTATTTGTGTTATTTTGTATAGTACCAATGATGATTATTGGGGTTTATTCTAGTATAACTGTTGTTAATCTTCTAAAGGATGATGCTAAAAATATTATGGAGGCTAAATTAGGGTCTTTTATGACAATGGTAGAAGAAAAAACTTTAAATGGTTCTAGTGAAAGAGTAGTAAATTTAATAATTGAGAAAGCTAAAGAAGAAAGATATTTTGATACTGGTAATTTAGCAATTTTAACACCAGATGGGACTATGGTATATAATCAGGTTGAGGAGCTAATTGGTAAAAATGTAGCTAATAATCGAACTATAAAGCCTATTTTAGAACAAAAGGAAGGATATTATTCATATGAGTATGAAGGCGAAAAGAATATATCTTATTTACGATACAATGAGGAATTAGATTTGATTTTTTGGGCTTATGCTCCAGCTAAAGAAGTCTTTGCAATAGCTAATAATATGATGAGAAATATTATATTAGTTATAGTACTAGTTGGGGTTATCGTTATAGGGATAGGAATATTTTTGGCTAGATTTATTTCAAAGCCGATAAATTCCGCTGTGAATTTTGCAAGAGAGATTGCTGATGGAAACTTAAATGTAGAAGAGATTAACATAAAAGCAAATGATGAGATAGGGGATTTAGCTGATGCCCTTAATATTATGCGTAATAATTTGAAAAAAATGATGATAGACCTGATAGAAACTTCTGAAAATTTATCAGCTTATAGTGAGGAATTATCAGCGTCCTCAGAGGAAGGTAATGCTCATATAGAGGAGACTAATCAGTTGATTGAAAACATGTCAGCCAGTATTGAAGAAATATCTGCAAGTAGTCAAGAAGTAACTGGCTTTGCTCAAGAGTCTACTTCCCAAACTAAAATTGGTAATAAAAATATTAGGGATACAATAAATAGTATGAAAGAGATTAATAGGGCAGTTAAACAAACAGTAGAGGTCATTAATGATTTGGATAATAACTCCAAAGAGATTGGAGATATAGTCAACTTAATTACTAATATAGCAGAACAGACTAACTTATTGGCTTTGAATGCAGCTATTGAAGCTGCAAGAGCAGGAGAACATGGTCAAGGTTTTGCAGTTGTAGCAGAGGAAATTAGGGAATTGGCTGAAGATACTAGTAAAGCAACGAATAAAATAGCTACTTTAATAAAGAAGACTCAAAAACAGTCAGCAGTAGGGGTAAAGTCTGTTGAAGAGGTATCAGCTAAGGTTAAAGAGGGACAAGCTATAGCAGAAAAGACAGGAGAAGTTTTTGAGCAGATTGCGCAAGCAAGCGAACAGACTTCTAGTCATATAGGGCATACTGCAGCTTCAGCTCAAAGTTTAGCAGAAAATAGTGATGAGATTATGGTAGCTTCTCAAAATATTAAAACTATGTCTGATGAGGTGACTAATTCATCTCAAGAATTAGCTGTAATGGCTCAAAAATTAAAGGGGTTAATCAGTAGTTTTAATGTTTAATTATATCTTTTTTGATAATCTCTTTTTGATGATAATATTAAAATAATGTTGACTGAAAGAAATTTTTTAGAGATTAATTTATAGATACTAGGTATAGAGGAGATTTCTTAGAAGATACTTTTTTCGATATTGTACTAAACTGGAAGGGGTTGCACTAGGACAAGTCTAGCTTAAACTTTAAGCCTTTTATAATCATTTGTTCTATGTCTTGTAAAGTGAAAGGTTAGTATCCATTTGAGGAATTTGTGAGAAGGCTGCTGATAATTCTTATAAGATAGTAATTGAGATGTTGAAGAATATTTAAGTTTAAAGTGAAATTTAATAAGTAAAGGTAATACTTTTATAATTAAGAATTAAGTTTTTAGTAATATTTTTATGCTTCATTGTAAAATAAAATTGAACTAAATAAAAAATACCCATAGTGGACCGAACTGTAATATAATTGAATCACCACAAAACAAATAAATTACAGGGAGGTGCACACTATGGACTACTTAAATGATACACCATTATTTCGAAAAAATAAACACCTAAATTCTTATGAAAGATGAAGCATTTGAAGATCAATTAAGAGATATTTTATACGGTTAAATTATTACAGTTTGAGACTAGTTCAATTTAATATTGCAATTTAGGAAATATTAATTTAACATAAAGTAATTGATTAAAAAGATAAAGAAAAATTATAACAATATATCTACAACTATTAAATATCTAGCTACTATAATAAGTTAATCTAAGAATACAAATTAAATAAAAATATATTGGATTCTCAATTCTCCATTGACTAAACTTAAAATTTGTATTATAATGTAAGACAAAATGTTATATCATAAAAGCTATGATAGAGAAGAGTAGGTACGGTGAAAGTTATAGCGAACTAGGGATGGTGGAAGCCTAGGAACAGAAGCTGTATTGAAGATCACCTCTTAGCTATTTCTCTGAAATTAATAGTAAGAGAAATCGGATGCAGACCGTTATTCTGTTTAAGTGAGTATATCTGTGAGCTTTTGGCTTACTATGTGCTAATTAGGGTGGTACCGCGATGATAACCTCGTCCCTTTCTGGGAGGAGATTTTTTATTTTTTGAAGATACTTGAGCTTTTATGAAGAAAGTTCATAAATTTTTTTATATCAAAAGTATTAACTTAAAAGAACACACCTCATCCCCCGACCCCTTTTCGGGTCTAAAAGGCGAGACAACTTCATGCAAGTTCGGCTTCTCCTATTCTTAGGAAATGGTCTTGTGCGAAGTGGTCATCAGACCCGTAGAGAAGGGGAGAGAAGACGCATATTAAAAAGTTCCCTCTCCTTAGCTAAGGAGAGGGTTAGGTGAGGTCTGATGTCAACTATCAACTATAAAAAAGAGGAGTGGAAATAATGGATTATAAGGATACGTTAAATTTACCTAAAACTGATTTTCCCATGCGTGCTAGCTTAGCAAAGCGTGAACCAGAATTTCAAAAGTTTTGGGAAGAGAAGGGCATCTATGAAAAAGCATTAAAGAAAAGAGAAGGGGCTAAGCAATTTATCTTACATGATGGTCCTCCTTATGCCAATGGTGATATCCATATTGGACATGCGTTAAATAAGATTTTAAAGGATATCGTAACTAGATACAATCACTTAAAAGGATTCCAAGCACCTTATGTACCAGGTTGGGATACTCATGGATTACCAATTGAGCATAAAGTAACTAAGGAGTTAGGTGAGAAGAGAAAAGAATTATCTACTACTGAATTAAGAGATAGATGTAGAGATTATGCTCTTAAGTATGTAGAACGCCAAAAAGGACAATTCAAACGTTTAGGTGTTTGGGGAGATTGGGATAATCCTTATGTAACCTTAAATCCTAAATATGAGGCAAAGCAGATTGATATCTTTGGTCAAATGGCATTAAAGGGATTGTTATACCAAGGATTGAAGCCAGTTCATTGGTGTACTGATTGTGAGACTGCTTTAGCAGAAGCAGAGATTGAATATCAAGATAGTCGAGGACCTTCAATCTTTGTTAAGTTCCCGGTTAAAGAAGGTAAGGTTTTAGGAGGAGAAGAGTTAACAAGTGATGACTTTGTAGTTATCTGGACTACTACTCCATGGACTATCCCATCAAATATGGCGATTTCAGTTCATCCTGACTTTGATTATGTAATAGCTCAAACTGATAATGGTAGAATTGTTGCTGCTAAAGAGCTATTAGATCAAATGATGAAGACTTGTAAGATTGAGGAGTATAGTATAGTAGCTGAATTTAAAGGTGAAGAACTAGAAGGTGTTAAGTGTAAGCATCCATTTTATAATAGAGAATCACAATTGATCTTAGGGGACCATGTTACCTTAGAACAAGGTTCTGGCTGTGTACATACAGCTCCAGGTCATGGTCATGATGACTATGTTGTCTGTCAGGACTATGATATTCCAGTATTTGCTCCAATGGATAATACAGGAACATTCACTGAGGAAGCAGGACCAGAGTTTGCAGGTATGTATTATGATGATGCTAATATCAAAGTAACTAATCTATTAAAAGAGCAAAATCTATTAATGAATTTAAGCTTTATTGATCACTCTTATCCACATTGTTGGAGATGTAAGAATCCAGTTATCTTTAGAGCAACTAAGCAATGGTTTGCTAGTGTTGATGCAATTAAGGATGAGGCTTTAGAAGCAGTTAAAAACGTAAAGTGGTATCCTAGTTGGGGAGAGACTAGAATTACTAATATGATTGAAAATAGAACAGATTGGTGTATTTCTCGTCAGAGAGTTTGGGGAGTACCAATTCCAATCTTCTATTGTAAAGACTGTGGAGAGACTATAGTAACTGAAGAGACTATAGAAGCAGTAAAAGAGTTATTTGGCAAGAAGGGATCTGGTATCTGGTATGAATTAGAAGCCAATGAGATAGTGCCTGAAGGCACTACTTGTGAATGTGGTAGCAGTGACTTTGAAAAAGAGCATGATATTATGGATGTATGGTTCGACTCTGGTGCAAGCCATGCAGCAGTATTAGAGAATTATGATATCTTAGATAGACCTGCTGACCTTTATCTTGAAGGTACAGACCAATATCGTGGTTGGTTCAACTCTTCATTATTGACTTCAATTGCAGCTAGAGGAGAAGCTCCTTATAAGGCTGTTGTAACAAATGGATTTACTGTTGATAAGAAAGGTAAGAAGATGTCTAAATCTATCGGTAATGTTGTCTCACCTCATGATATTATTGAGCAATATGGTGCTGATATTTTGAGATTATGGGTTGCGTCTTCTAACTTTAAAGAGGATGTTAGAGTTTCTGATAAGATATTAAAAGAGAACGCTGAGGTTTATCGTAGAATCAGAAATACATCTCGCTATATCTTAGGTAATTTAGCTGACTTTGATCCAGCAGAAAATTCTGTAGCGTATAATGAATTGACTGAATTAGATCGTTGGGCATTGATGCAGCTACAGAAACTAGTTAAATTGGTAAAAGAAGCTTATGAGAATTATGAATACCATAAGATTTATCATGCTGTGCATAATTTCTGTTTAGTAGAGTTAAGTTCTTTCTATATGGATATTCTTAAAGATAGAATGTATATTTTAGAGCCAAATGATCCAGTAAGACGTTCAGGTCAGACTGCTATGTATGAAATTTTAACTACCATGATTAAGATTATTGCTCCAGTAATAGTTCATACAGCAGAAGAGGTATGGAAGTACTTGCCTGGAGATAAAGCAGAGAGTGTCTTCTTAGAAGACTGGCCAGAAGTTAAAGAAGAATATATTGATGAAGAATTAGCAGTTAAATGGGATAGATTATTAGCTATTAGAAAGGATGTCTCTAAAGCTTTAGAGATTGCTCGTAAAGAGAAGGTTGTAGGACATTCTTTAGATGCAGCTGTTAAAATTTATCCAACTGAAAAGACGTATGACTTCTTAGCTCAATTTGATAATTTAGCAGAGCTATTTATCGTTTCTGTTGCTCAACTAGCAGAAGCTGACGAAGAAGTAAGTGGAGAGTTATATGAAGGTAAAGAATCTGATATTAAAGTAGCTGTAAGCCAAGCAGCTGGTGAAAAGTGTGACCGTTGCTGGAATTATAGTGAAACTGTTGGAGTTGATGATGAGCATTCAACAGTATGTGCTAGATGTTTAGAGGTAGTAAAGAATTTATAATCTTTAATTAGAAAAGCTTGTAACTGAATTTTCAGTTACAAGCTTTTTTTATTATATGTTAAAGAAAGATTATGGCATACAACAAGTTATAAATGAATATTACTTAATATTTTTAACTTATAGCAGGTTAAATTTTGCAAATAAAGCCAAATTTAAAATGAATAGATTGAATGGTATTGATTATAAATTGATTAGTTGATAAAGGATAAATTGAAAGCTTTATAGAGCATAATAAATAAATTTAAAGAAATGCTATTGTCAAACAGAAATCAAAGTTCTATCTATAATTTATAAATTATCATTATAAGTTCAAGATTGAATTTTTTAATCTTAAAAATATGTTTTTAGAATATCAGTTATTTGCACTAGTATTGTTTATCAGATATCACCAACAGTAAATTAAATTTTCTCTAAATCAAGTTTATAAAAAAGTTAAATTTTATTTCTTAAAATGTTAATAGTTATTAACATTTTGTAATTGTTTTGCAGGAAAAAAATATAAGGTATAGAATATTAATTAATAAAGAGGAGGGATTTATATGATTAAAATAATATTATTTTTACTTATATCAGTAATATTACCTATAATTTTAATAATAGTATCCTCCTTTAATAGGAAATTGACTGCTAATTCTTATTTGTTATTATCTGGACTTATGATAATTTTTATTATAAATTATTCCTTATTTGGAAATCCTATCAATGGTATTATTGGAACTGCTTCCCTATATTTATTTATTGTTGCAAGTACAATTTTAACAGGGACAAAGGGAGGATTAATGACTTCCTTAGCGGTTTTACCTGCTTTAATATGGTCAGATTTTAATACCATAGAGATTTTTTATCATTTATCCTTATTCTTATTTATCTCTTTGGTTTCAGGTTGCTCAAATAATATGATTAAAGAGAAGATTAAAAGTATTATTAAATTAAATATGGAATTATCAAATCAAATTAAAGAACTAAGAGTCCTTAGAGAGATTAGTGCTATTTTACAAGGGACATTAGAGCTGGATAAAGTATTACAGATAATTTTATCTGCTGTAACTGCTGGATATGGTTTAGAATTTAACCGTGCTATCCTATTTCTAATAGATGATGAGGATGAGAGTAAATTAACAGGCAAGATTGGTATCGGTCCTCTAGACAAGCGAGAAGGGTTACAGACTTGGCAGAATGTTGCTAAGGATAAGATTAATTTAGAAGGTATGATTGCTGTACAAGAAGAACTAGAGCTAAGTGATAAGAAATTAAATGATATTATTCAAAACCTATCTTTTAAATTGGATAAGGATCATATAGCTAGTAAAGTAATTAAGGATAAAGAGCCTTATAATATTAAATTGATGAACCCTGATGATAAGTTTCAATGTACTTTAGCTGCTAAATTAGCGATGGAAGCTTTTGCTATTGTACCGTTAATTGTTAAAGGAAGTGCTATTGGGGTTTTGGTTGTCGATAATATCGCTAATAAAAGAGAGATTACTTATAAAAGTATAGATTCATTATTACCCTTTGCCAATCAAGCTGCTTTGGCTATACAGAATGCTAAGTTACATAAATTAAAAGAGAATATGGCTGTTAAAGATAATCTTACTGGTATATATAATCAAAGGCATTTCCAAACAAGTCTTGAGCAAGAGATAGAGAATGCTAAGCGGACTGGAAATTCTTTAGCTCTATTAATGATGGATATAGATTACTTTAAGGCTTATAACGATAATAATGGTCATCCAGCAGGAAATGAAGCCCTAAAACTATTATCTAGAATATTACAGGATAATACAAGGGAGAATGATATAGTTTGTAGGTTTGGTGGGGAGGAATTTGCTATTATTCTACCAAATGTACTAGAAGATGTGGCCTATACTATAGCAGAAAGAATTAGAGCTATGGTTGCTGATACTCCTTTTAAGAATCAAGAGACCCAACCTAATGGTAATGTGACAATTAGTGTAGGTATAGGGATGTTTCCAGAGGATGCAAGTACTGATCGTGAGTTATTAAATGTAGCTGATGAGGCTTTATACCATGCTAAATCTTGTGGGCGTAATAATGTCAAATTACACAAGAATATTTAAATTTTATTCAAGGTTTATCATAGAGTTAGAGATGGTTAATGGCTTGATTAATTTCCTAAATGGGAAGAGGGGTGATAGGATGTCAAGCAATTTACTGGTTATTGGAATTTTTATTTATATTGTTCTTTTACTATACTGTGGAGATCGTTTTTATTTTTTAGGTCTTGAATTTTTTGCCAAAAAGAAGCTGCTTAAAATAGGTCAAAGGTTAGAAGATTTAGAATTCTCCTTTGAGCAGATATATTATTTAGTGGCTACTCCAAGTACTAATTGTGACTTTTCTGAATTGAAGCTAGGGGACTTTATAGTAGAGAAGAGCAAGTTATCATTTTTTTATGGTGAGATTTATGATTTGAAGATATATGCTCAAATGTCTGATGGACAGAAAAAGCTAGTAGCTATTGTTCCAAAGGATAAATTTCCAGTTCCTATCTTAGATACTATGTTATATTATGATCAGATTAATCAAAATGACTATAACATGTTGGTCTCTTATTTATTTTCCCATCCTAGAACTCATAAGATGATTATTAAGGAGATAAGAAGGAGAATAATAGAAGGAAATTAAGGACTATCTGAGTTGATTGAAGGGTTATTTATTAGCCTTTAGCTTTTAAGTATACTAATTATATTAATTAAGCTAGTGTGAGATTGTTTAGTGATTGTTATAGATAAAATAGCTAAGAAATATTGGGAAAAATCTCTATTTTATCTTCTTTTGAATTATAAATTAGAAAGTTTGATAAAATAGTAATCAATAATTTACTTGCAAATTATATTTAAGTTATGATATATTATAAATTAGTCTAAATCTTAATAAAATCTATTAGCTATATTATTTAAATATAGATGTAGTTATAAGCTGAGTTATTACTAAATTAAGGAGGAGTCATAATGAATATTAAATTAATTAATATCGGTTTTGGTAATATTGTTGCAGCTAATAGAATCATCGCTATTGTAAGCCCTGAATCGGCGCCAATAAAGAGGATTATCCAGGATGCAAGGGATAGAGGGATGTTGATTGATGCTACTTATGGTAGAAGAACTAGAGCTGTTGTTATTACAGATAGTGACCATATCATCTTATCCGCAGTTCAGCCAGAAACAGTTTCACAGCGTTTAAAAGATGATGAGTAATTAAGAGAGTTATAGAGGAAGGAAGATTATGAGTATGTTAAAGACTAATGAAAACAGAGGAAATCTAATAATCTTATCTGGACCTTCTGCAGTGGGAAAAGGAACAGTATTAAGAGCTTTACTAGAAGAATATGATGATGTATGCTACTCTGTATCAGCAACAACTAGAGAGCCTCGTAAAGGAGAGGTGAATGGAGTACATTATTTCTTTATGAGCCAAGATAAATTTAAAGAGTCAATCGAGAATAATGAATTTATTGAGTGGGCAAAGGTACATAATAATTATTATGGAACTCCTAGAAACTATGTTGAAGATACTTTAAAGAGTGGAAAAGATGTAATTTTAGAAATTGATATTCAAGGGGCTCGACAAGTTGCAGATAGTTTTAGTGAGGGAGTTTTTGTCTTTTTAGCACCTCCATCTATGGAAGAATTGAAATCTAGAATCTATAAAAGAGGTACAGAGACTGAAGATGTAATTCAGACTAGAATGAGTAATGCTACTAAAGAGTTAGAAGAGATTGATAGGTATGATTATTTGATTATCAATGATGAGGTTGAAAATGCAGTAAATAAATTAAAATCAATTATTATTGCAGAAAGATGTAAAATTTAACTATTAGCTAATAGTCAAAAGGAGTGATTATTTTGTTATCTTATCCAGGGATGAACGAGTTAGTAGAGAAATGTGGTTCTGCTTTTTCTGCTGTTATTATTTCAGCTAAAAGAGCTAGAAAGATGAATGAAGGAGCAGAAGGATTATTGGATAACTATAAAGGTACTAAAGATGTATCTAAAGCTTTAGAGGAGATTGTGGCAGGTAAGTTAAGACCTGTAACTAAAAGATAAATTAATTGTTATTTAAAAATTTAGTAAATAAGATAGATGTCTTCTAATTTAACTCATGAGTTTAAAGGATTAAGCTTATTTGAGTTAAAAGGAGGCATTTTTTATTATATTTAGACAGTAACGAGTAACAGGCGATAAGTCAAGCTCTTTACTAGTTACTGAAGGTTTAGCTTAATGGTAAATTCAGTTTTGATATGGAGGAGGAGAGCAAAGTGCTTTTAAAGGGGAAGAATGTTGTAGTGGGTGTTACTGGAGGAATAGCAGTTTATAAAGCTGTAGAGGTAGTAAGTAGGTTTAAGAAATTGGGAGCTGATGTTTATGTAATTATGACCAAGGCTGCTACAGAGTTTGTTCAGCCGATGACTTTCCAATCGATCAGCCATAATCCAGTTGTAGTAGAGATGTTTGGTAGAGCCCAATATTGGGATGTCGAGCATATCTCTTTAGCAGACAAAGCTGATTTATTTTTGATTGCTCCTGCTACGGCAAATATTATCGGCAAGATTAAGAATGGTATTGCTGATGATATGTTATCTACAACGGTAATGGCAACTAAAGGAAAGGTCGTTTTAGCCCCAGCGATGAATGTCAATATGTATCATAATCCTATTGTCCAAGAGAATATGAATTATTTAAGGGAGAGAGGATATAGAATTATCGAAGCTGATGCTGGCTATTTAGCCTGTGGCTATGAGGGGCTTGGACGTTTTCCTAAGCCAGCCGAGATAGTAGCAACTTCTACAGCAGCTTTATTGGCTGAAGATCAGGATTTACTTGGAAGAAAGGTAATGATAACTGCAGGGGGGACTCAGGAGCCTTTAGATCCAGTTAGGTTCTTAAGTAATCATTCTTCTGGGAAGATGGGTTATGCTTTAGCTAGAATAGCAGCAGCTCGTGGTGCAGAGGTAACTTTAATTTCAGCACCTAGTAATTTAACTAAGCCTAAAGGGGTAGAGAGAATAGATGTTAGAACAGCAGCTGAAATGGCAGAAGCTGTCTTTAAATATAAAGAGGGACAAGATGTGATTATTATGGCAGCAGCAGTGGCTGACTATCGACCCAAGGAATTTTCTAATACTAAGATTAAGAAGAAAGATGGAGATTTGTTGATTGAATTGGAGAGGACTGAGGATATTTTAGCTAGATTAGGTAAAGAGAGGGGTAATGAGATATTGGTAGGTTTTGCAGCCGAATCTGATAATCTACTAGAGAATGCTCAAAGTAAGCTTAAAAGAAAGAAGGCTAATTTGATAGTTGCAAATGATATTGGTGCTAAAGATACAGGTTTTGCAGCTGATGATAATCAAGTTGTAATTATTGGTAATGATACTCAAATTAATTTACCTAAAGCAGATAAGCTAGAGATAGCAATGGGGATATTAGATGAAGTAGTCAAGCTTTTAAATTGAGTTTTAATACTATATCTCTTGACATTATACAATAAATTGAATATAATTTATTGTAATAATAGTATTTTGGTAATTTATGTAGGTTTATCTGTTTTATTTAATTTAGTAGAGTAGTTTTATAAAAAGAGTAGGATGGTAGCTTAGTAGCGAATAATTGCTAAATAAATAGGTTAAGTTTACCTATTTATTGATAAATTTTACCACTCCTACGGGGGTGTTTTTCTTTTTTTATATTAAATTTTAGGGGGAATAAGAAGATGAGAAGTAGAGTATTTAGTCTTTTAGTGATTGTCTTATCATTAGGATTGTTAATAGGTTGTTCAAGTCAAGAGTCAGATAAGACTTCTGCAGATAACAGTTCTATTAAGGTAGGGATTATTCAAATTGTAGAGCATCCAGCTTTAGATGCAGCAAGAGAAGGTTTTATTGAGGAGATGGCTAAGGCAGGGTATAAAGAAGGAGATAATATTACTTATGACTATAAGAATGCTCAAGGTGACATGTCTACAGCTCAAACTATAGCTAAGCAATTTACTTATGATAAGTTAGATTTAATATTGGCAATAGCTACTCCAACAGCTCAAGCAGTAGCCAATAGTGTAAAGGATACCCCGATTTTGATCACTGCAGTAACAGATCCAAAATCTGCTGGGTTAGTAGATAGCTTAGAAGTACCAGGGGCTAATATTACTGGAACGAGTGATTTGACACCTGTCAAGCAACAATTGGAGTTGTTTAAGAAGATAGACCCTAATATCAAAAAGATAGGAATTATATATAATGGAGGAGAGGTCAATTCCGTTGTGCAGGCAGAGTTGGCTGAGAAAGAGGCGAAGAAGTTAGATTTAGAGTTGATAAATCTTACTGTTACTTCTAGTAATGAGGTTTATCAAGGGGCACAATCTCTTGTAGGTAGGGTAGATGGAATCTATGTTCCAACAGATAATACAGTAGTTTCAGCAATTCAATCTGTAGTTAAGGTAGCCAATGAATCTGACTTACCTCTGATTGTTGGAGAGGATAACTCTGTAGAGAATGGAGGCTTAGCTACTGTAGGAATTAACTATTATCAATTAGGGCGTCAAACTGGAAAGATGGCAGTGGAGGTCTTAGATGGAGCAGACCCAGCTAAGATGTCAATTCAATATTTAGAGAATACAGATTTAGTAATCAATCTAAAGGCAGCCCAAGAAATGGGAGTAGATTTACCTGAAGAGTTACTTAATCAAGCTAAAAGGATTATTGAGTAGTAACTCACAAAAATAATTAGGTGGTTACTTAAGTAACCACCTAATTATTTTTAATTAATTTCAATTTCTAATGTCTAAAGCAATTGGAAAAGTAATTGAGTAGGAGGAGTAGTTATGAATATAAGTGTAGTTTTAAGTTCTATTGAGCAAGGATTGGTCTATGCAATTATGGCTTTAGGTGTTTACCTAACCTTTAGAATATTAGATTTTCCTGATTTGACTGTAGATGGTAGTTTTCCTTTGGGAGCAGCAGTAGGTGCAAAGTTGATTGTATCGGGATGGAATCCCGTTTTAGCTATTATAGTTGCCTCTTTATGTGGTTTACTTGCAGGTGTTCTAACAGGAATCTTAAATACTAAGTTGAAGATAACAGGCTTATTATCAGGTATTTTGACTATGACAGCCCTTTATTCGATTAACTTAAGAGTTATGGGGCGAGCTAATATCTCTTTGTTAGGGAGCAATAAAATCTTTGAATTGCTAACTGACTTGGGTTTGTCAGAAGGAACAAGTACTTTTATCTTCTTCTTATTAGTTGTAGTAATCGTTAAATTAGTGATTGACTGGTTTTTGAAGACAGAAGTAGGTTTAGCACTAAGAGCTACTGGTGATAATAAACAGATGGTTAGAAGTTTAGGTGTAAATACAGATTTGACTGTAATCTTAGGTTTGGGGTTATCAAATGCTTTAGTAGCATTATCGGGGGCTTTGGTAGCCCAATATCAAGGTTTTACAGATGTAAAGATGGGGATAGGTATGATTATTATCGGTTTGGCTTCAGTTATTATTGGTGAGGCTATCATTAGAAATACTAATATTAAATGGGCTACTTTAGGAGTAGTTCTGGGATCATTAATTTATCGATTGGTAATTACTATGGCTTTAAGGATGCGTCTAAACCCTAATGACTTAAAGTTAATCACTGCAATATTAGTAATTGTTGCATTAGGGGCACCAGCAATTAAAGAGCAGTTTAGCTTTAGAAAGTTAGAAAGGGGGGTTAATTGATGTTAAAGGTTATTGATGGAGTAAAGATATTTAATCGAGGTACTATCAATGAGAAGGTAGCTTTACAGGGTGTAAATTTAGAGATGGATAAGGGTGAATTTATCACAGTTATCGGTAGTAATGGTGCTGGTAAATCGACTTTATTGAATGTAATTGCAGGAAATTTAATCTTAGATCAAGGTCAGGTGATCGTTGCTGATAAGGATTTAACGAATAAATCTGATCATCAGCGAGCAAATTTAATTAGCAGAGTCTTCCAAGATCCTTTGCAAGGAACAGCAGCCTCTATGACCATTGCTGAAAATCTTGTTCTGGCTTTAAAAAGAGGATCACGTTTAGGGTTGGGTATTGGTGTAAAGTCTGCTAGACGTAAGAAGTTCCAAGAGGCTTTAAGTATCTTGGATTTAGGTTTAGAGGATAGATTAGATGACAAAGTTGGTCTATTATCTGGTGGTCAACGGCAGGCACTTACCTTAATAATGGCAACTTTACAGAAGCCTAAGGTCTTATTATTAGATGAGCATACTGCAGCTTTAGACCCAAAAACAGCTCAAAATATTATAGAGATTACCCAGAAGTTAGTCAAGTATCATGATTTAACAACTTTAATGGTTACCCATGATTTAGACCATGCAATAGAGTTAGGTACTAGGACTATTATGATGAATAATGGTAATATTATATTGGATGTTAAAGGTAAAGAACGAGAAGGAATGACCATAGATGACTTACTTGAGAAATTTACTAAGGTAAGTGGTCATCGATTAACTAACGATAGAATATTATTGGCTCAATAAGCTAGAGAATATAAATTTTATCTAAGGAATTTTCATTTAATAAAATATAAATGATTGGTATTAGCAAACAAGTTTTAGTCTTGACAACTAAATAGCTTTATTTTAAAATGTATTTAGTCTGTTAAATTTGTAATAAATTGAGATAAAACATATATCATATTACCATATATGGTAATATGATATATGTTTTTTTGGGTTAGGAGGGAGAACTATGACAAAGGGTCAATTAGAAGCAGAAATCAGCAAGGAGCTAACACAATGGGAGAAGGATTTTCTAGGTAGAGGACCTGTTATGGTCAAGACTGATATTCTTCGCGATATGGTAATTGTTGTTTTGAAGGGGCTTTTAACACCTGCTGAACATAAACTTTCTGAGACTACAGAAGGTTTGCTATCTATTAAAAGGATCCGTGCTGATTTGGTGGAAGCTGGACGAGAGAAATTAGGTGAAATCATCAAGGAGCAGACTGGTGAAGAAGTAATTATCTTTCATAGTGATATTAGTACAAAAACTGGTGAGAGAATTATGGTCTTCAAACTATCTGCTGATTTAGAGCAGAAAATAACCTCTTAACATAGAGCTGATGAGGGAATTTTTAAAAGAACATTTTAAATATATGGAGATGAGATTAAAAGTATAGATTTATAATGGCTTGATATTTTATTTGATAAAAATACTTGACAAGCCGATATTATATCGGTATAATAAGTACAGTAATTCCCAAGTAATACTAAATTGTTCTTTACTTTATTAAAAAGAAGTGTAAATTAAAAATAACTAATGATAGTAATGCAAATAAATCTTCGATTTTTGATATAATTCTATTATTGAAAGATAAATATTTTATTTGAATTCTATTTTTATAATGTACATTTTAATTATATTTGAGATTATTATGGTAACCCTATAAAGATAAACAACCCAGTTGACAGACAAAAGAAGGGTATAATATACCAGTCGCATGTAGGTCAACACCAGATTAGCTAAGATTAATCTTAGCTAATCTGGTGTTGACCTTTTTTTATGTATTTAGAAAATTAAGATCTTTTTAATTAAAGGAGGAAGTTGTAGATGTATATAGACTTATAAGGGTAGAATAGTTATTATTATCAATTTGAAGATTATAAATATTAATAATGATTTTAGCATATTATATCTTAGGATTTAATAAATAAGCTAAGATATAATAAAGTTTATTAGTATTAGATTATTGTTTGGTAAGTTTGTTTTTATATATGGTATCATAATTTCAATTAATAAAATTGTCAATAAGGAGGAGGAATTAACTTGGAAAGTATGTCAGGTTCGAGTATTTCTAAAGGGAATATAAGGTGGTTATATATACCTTTAGGATTGATAATCTTTATGTGTATGGGAACAGTTTATGCGTGGAGTGTATTTAGAAAACCTATAGAGGGGATATTTAATATTGGTGCCACTGAAAGTGGCTTGCCTTATATGTTCTTCTTAGTGTTTTATGCTATTAGTATGCCGATTGCAGGAGGATTAATAGATAAGTATGGTCCTAGAGTAATGACTATAGTTGGAGGACTGATTGTCTCTATTGGTTGGATATTATCAGGGTTTGCTTCTAATATAACTATATTGATTATTACCTATGGTATAATTGCAGGTGGGGGAGTAGGGATAGCTTATGGTGCTCCTATGGCAGTAGCTGCTAAGTGGTTTCCTGATAAGAAAGGACTAGCAGTAGGCTTGACCTTGGGAGGCTTTGGTTTATCACCTTTTGTGACTGCTCCTGTGGCAAACTGGCTGGTAAACTTTTATGGACCTTTTCAGACCTTTAGAATCTTAGGAATAGCTTTTGCTATTATTATTACAGTTTTGGCTCTACCTCTAAAGTTTCCAGAGAAAGATTTAGTTGTTGATGGTGATGATACCGAGGATTCTACTCTAGCTGAGAGAAACTTAGACGCTAAAGCGATGTTAAAGACATCAACTTTCTATGGTCTGTGGCTTTGTTTTGTAATAGGGACATTGGTAGGTTTAATGGCTATTGGAATTTCAAGCCCTGTAGCAGAGGAAGTAGTTAAATTAGATGCTAGTACAGCAGCCTTTATGGTATCTTTCTTTGCAATCTTTAATGGGATTGGGCGTCCTATCTTTGGAGGTGTTACAGATAAACTCAATCCTAAGAAGGCTGCTATAATCTCATATACATTGATAGTTTTGGCTTCTATCTTAATCTTGAATACTGGTGAAGGAAATGTATTCTTATATGGCTTGGCCTTTGCTATATTCTGGTTAAATCTTGGTGGTTGGCTGGCTATAGCTCCTGCTGCTACAGGCATATTCTTTGGGGCAAAAAATTATAGTAAGAATTATGGATTCTTGTTTACTGCCTATGGTGTAGGTGCTGTATTAGGAAATCTACTTGCAGGTAAATTAAGAGATATCTTAGGAAGTTATCTATATACCTTCTATCCAACGATCGGTCTTGCAATACTAGGTATAATTATTGCTAGTGTGATGTTAAAAGAACCTAAAATTGAAAATTAATTTTGATAAAGGATGCAATTTTGCATCCTTTTATCTATTATTATAACTTAATTGATTATAAAATTAGAAGGTATTTCCACCAGTTTAGTATAAATAATATAATTAAGTTCTTTAGGATTAATATAATTACAGGCTATGCTAGTTTAATATCTGGTGATTGTTAATGAGTATATTGTGACAGTTTAGTAATTAGTGACGAGTGATGGGTAACGAGTAAAAATCTCCTCTCGTCACTTGTTATTTATCATTCGTTACTGTCGTAATATCTCTATAAAGAATCATTTTTTTACTAGCATGAGCTGTATTAATAATAAGCTTTAAGAATAGAGAGAATAAATTTAAGAAATCTTAAACAGAGGGGGATAATATTAATGAAAGAGGTAGTAATAGTAGGAAGTGGTATAGCTGCTATTAGTGCAATTAAGGCTATTAGAGAGCATGATAAGGAATGTAGAATAGAGCTATTTGGAGAGGAAGATAATTACCCATATAATCGAATCAAACTATCAAAGAGGTTAATGGATGATATTAAGATAGATAAGATCCTATTAGAAAAGAGAGAATGGTATGATGAGAATGATGTAAAGGTCTATTTAGATACAAAGGTTACTGCTATAAAGCCAGAGAGTAAGGAGGTAGTCTTGGACAATGGAGAGAGGGTAAGCTATAGCCAGTTAGTATTGGCTAATGGTGCTAAAAATGCTGCCCCACCTATTGCTGGAATAGATAAAGAAGGGGTCTTTACATTAAGAAGGTTAGCAGATTCTAGAGAGATTAAGGCTTATGCTGAAGATAGTAATAAGGTTTTAATTATTGGTGGAGGAGTATTAGGCTTAGAGATGGCATGGGTTCTTAGCCAAGCAGGAAAAGAGGTTATGATTGCTGAGATCTGCCCTTATCTTATGCCAGAACAATTAGATGAGAAGTCATGTAAGATACTAGAAGAGAAGGTTAGTGAACATAATATCGAAATTTTAGTTGCTACTTCAATCAAAAAGATAGTTGGTCAAGACAAGGTTGAAGGTTTTATAACTGGTGAAGAGAAGAAAATAGAATGTGATATGGTTATTTACTCTACTGGAATTAGACCTAATTTGGATATATTAGAAGGGACGAATATAAAGACAGACTTTGGCGTTGTTGTAAATAATAGAATGCAGACTAATTATCCTGATATCTATGCTGTTGGTGATGTATCAGAGATTGACAGTAAAGGCTTTGGACTGTGGCCAATTGCTATTGAGCAGGGCAAGATAGCAGGGTATAATATTGTAGATGAAGATGCTATCTATCAGCATATTAACCCAACAGTTATGCTTAATGCCTTTGGATTATCCTTATTCTCTATAGGGGATAAGAATGATCAGAATGGAATAAATATAATTTGTGAACAGCAAGAAGATAAGTACATCAAGGTTAAAATTAAAGATAGAGTTATCATCGGTGCAATTGTAATAGGGGATATGAGTAAGTCGGCTACTTTAAGAAAGGCTGTTAATCAAAGCTTAGAATTAGATGATTTAGACTTTAATAATCTATCAGTTGAAGAGCTAATAGAGATAATAAAGAATGGATAGAGGATGATAACTAATTAATTTGGAGGTGGAGTAATGGTAGTAGTAAGCTTTTGTGAGAATAATTTTATCCATGGGGTTGAAGAGTTGTTAGATAGAATAGAGGAAGAACTTGATGGTGTAAGTGTAGAAGTTGAGGCCTGTTTGGGGTTTTGTGGAGATTGTGCTATGGGTCCTTTTGCTTTGGTAGATGGGGACCTTTTTCAAGCAGAGACAGTAGATGACCTATATCAAATGATTAAAGAAGAAGTTTAATTTCTACCTTGTCGTATAGGCGAGGTTTTTAATTCTTATGTACTGTCAAGCCTTTAAAGGCTTGACTTATCATAAATCTACCTTCTATAAGCAGATAATAATAATAAATCATCAACAGTAACCATTTCAATACCTTTTTCTTGTAATGTTTCAATAATAGTTGGAAGTGCATTAATAGTTGGCATTAGACTTTGCCCTTTTCCTCCCGCAGAGTGGAAGAGAATAATAGCGCCTTCATGAATATCTGGTAAAGTTTTAGCTAGTACCTCTTCTTTAGTCTTAGCTTTCCAATCTAATGAATCTACAGACCAATGAATTACCTTATAGCCCAGATTATTAAGTTGTTCTAAAGTGGAACTATTTACAGCACCATAAGGTGGTCTCATCAGTTCAGGTCTCTTCTTTATAATCTCTTTAATAGAATTATCTGTAGCAGTCATATTCTGTTCTAATTCAAATTCATCTAAAGTAGTTAAATTAGCATGATCCCAGGAATGATTAGCGATAGTATGCCCTTCTTCATAGATTCTTTTAACTATACTTGGATTCTTTTCTACTCTTTGTCCAACTAAGAAGAAAGTGGCTTTAACATTATACTTCTTTAATACATCAAGCACTTGAGGAGTATATACTGGATCTGGACCATCATCAAAGGTTAGAGCTACTTTCATGGTGCTAGGACCTTTACGATATATTTTTTTAGCAGTATTCTCCTTCTTTGGCTCTGCTATAACAACATTATTATTACTTTTCCAATTAATGTTGTTATAATTTGTATTAAAGGAGCTATTAGAACTTTTTCTGGTGTCACTAGTCACCTTATTAATATTGTAAAAGCTAGAGCTTGTTTTTTTAGCAGTAGAAGGTAGATTTAGTGCTTTTCCAGAATAGATAATATTAGGGTTACTAATATTATTAGTTCTGATTAAATCAGATATTGAAGTATTGAACCTTTGTGCAATTGTAAATAGAGAATCACCTGACTGAATTCTATATAGTTCACCAGCGTAACTATTTGTAGCTACTGCAAGAATTAGTATTGTAGATAATATAAGTGCAACTATATATTGTTTATTTTTTACCACTTTCATATACCTCCTTTATTAATTGGCTGTGATTAGAATAACACAAGTTAGTCTTAATCTCAATCTGTAAATTTTGGGAAGATAAATACATTTTATAGAATCTGATGACAAATGATAAAAAATAGGTATAATAAATTAAAAAATTAATTAAAAATAAAGAGATACATATACTATTAATCTTTGATAAAATAACTTCAGAATGAAAGGGGTTAGATATATGGCAAGAGTAGTGATGGATAGAGAGCTTAAAGAAGGGAGACTGATTATAAGAGAGAATAGGTTTGTAGCTAAAGTTGATTTAAAAGGGCAGGAAGTTAAGGCTTATGTTCCTAATCCAGGACGGATGGAAGAGTTAATGATTCCGGGGACTAAAGTTTTTGTAGCCCATTATCCTAAAGCTCAGAGAAAGACCGATTATAGCTTATTGTTGGTAGAATATAATGATATGCTAATATCTATAGATAGTCATTTGACTAATAAGCTGGTAGAGAATGCTCTTTTAGAGGGGACTTTATCTCAATTTAGGGGATATGAAGAGATTAGAGCAGAGTACACTTATGGTAATAGTCGCTTAGACTTTTATTTGAGAGGTAAGGATAAAAAGTGTTTAATTGAGGTCAAATCTGCAACTTTGGTAGAAGAGGGAGTAGCTAAATTTCCAGACGCTCCAACTAAAAGGGGTAGACGACATTTAGATGAACTGATTAAGGCTTATCAAGAAGGCTATAGAGTGGCAGTAATTTTTATTATTCAACGCAATGATGCCTATAAGTTTATTCCACATCAGAGAATAGATTTAAAGTTTGCAGAGAAATTGAAGGAAGCCACTGAAAATGGCGTAGAAGTCTATGCTTATAACTGCACTGTAACTACTAGAGAAGTAAGTATAGATCAGGAGGTAGAAGTGGATGTATAAGATTAAATATGATGATACAAAATATAAGGGATGGCTATTGACAAATAAGGGTTGAGATGTTAGACTAATGAAGATAATAAAATTATCAAAAAAAGAGAATAAGATACATCAAGAGTAGTGGAGGGACAGGCCCTATGAAGCTCGGCAACCACCTATAAGGGAAAGGTGCTAATTCCTACAAGGAAATACCTTGGGAGATGTTCAGGTTCTTATTAACTCATCTCTCCTTACAGGAGGGTTTTTTTATTTTAAATTAAACAGTTAAGAGTGAGCAGGTACACTATACACTGTAAACTATTTATTACATATTATTTATAGGGGGTAATCAAATGAGTAAGAGATATTTATTCACATCTGAATCAGTTACAGAGGGGCATCCAGATAAGGTAGCTGACCAGATTTCTGATTCTGTACTAGATGCAATTTTAAGTGAAGATCCACAGGCAAGGGTTGCTTGTGAAACTACAGTAACAACGGGTATGATTTTAGTTGCTGGTGAAATTTCTACTAACTGCTATGTTGATATTCCAAAAATTGCTCGTAATGTGGTTAGAGAGATTGGCTATACTCGTGCTAAGTATGGTTTTGACTCTGATACTTGTGCAATATTGACTTCAATTGATGAACAATCTCCTGATATTGCTCAAGGCGTAGATGAAGCTTTAGAGGTTAAGGAAGGAAAAGAGAGTGCAGAGATTGGTGCTGGAGATCAAGGACTAATGTTTGGCTATGCTAGTAATGAAACTGAAGAGTTGATGCCATTACCAATTACTTTAGCTCATAAATTAGCTAGACGTTTAGCTAAGGTAAGAAAAGAAGAGATTTTAGATTATTTACGACCTGATGGTAAGACCCAGGTAACTATTGAGTATGAAGATGACAAGCCTGTAAGAATCGATACTATTGTTATCTCAACTCAACATCATCCAGAGGTAAGCTTAGAGCAGATTAGAGAAGATATGATTGAATATGTAGTTAAACCAGTGATTGATACTGATTTATTAGATGAAGATACTAGATATTTTATTAATCCAACAGGGCGTTTTGTAATTGGTGGACCGCAAGGTGATGTAGGACTAACAGGGCGTAAGATTATAGTAGATACTTATGGTGGGATGGCTCGCCATGGTGGAGGAGCTTTCTCTGGTAAGGATGCTACTAAGGTAGACCGTTCTGCTGCTTATGCTGCCCGCTATGTAGCTAAGAATATTGTAGCAGCAGGTTTAGCTGATAAGTGTGAAGTACAATTGTCTTATGCTATTGGTGTAGCTTATCCTGTATCTATTATGGTAGATACTTTTGGTACTGCTAAGATTGAAGAGAGTAAGATAGTGGAGCTAGTAAATAAGCATTTTGATTTAAGACCAGGAAAGATTATTGAAGCCTTAGATTTACGCAAACCACATTATCGTCAAGTTGCTGCTTATGGGCACTTTGGACGTAATGATTTAGACTTACCTTGGGAAAGAATTGATAAGGTAGATGTATTAAAAGCTGATGCTGGATTATAGAAAATAGAATAGAATCAATAATATAACCCCTAGATAGTTAACTATGCTAGGGGTTATATTATATTGTGGAAGGCAGGTGCTTTCCTATTACAGCTAATAGTGAACAGCAATTGTAAAAACTATTCTTTATTTCAGAGAACTTAGAGAAGTTATCCATCTTGACAGTCTACCTGAATCCCTGGGACTATTTGTATTTATATATAAATCAACATAAGCTCTCTTTATGTTAACAACAAAATCTTGAAAAAATAGCCGAATTGATTTCTTTTATCATGAGACTCTCCTTTAATTTATTTTTTGGAAGTTTAATAAATAGATTTAAAGGGGAGGTAGATCGATTGACCTCTTAATGGATATATCTAATTTTAAATACAATTCTAATTATTAAACTTCCCTTATAATAAGATTATACTAGCTAATTATTAAGAAGATGTAATCTATAGATTAATACTATGTTAAATTTTTAGATAGGTTATTAGATTTCAAATATTAAGGTATTATAATTTTCAATTAAAAGCCAAACTGCTTAAAATAAATGATAAAAATAACTATCCAAATATATATTTGGATAGTTATTGAATAATCTATAAATTCAGAATAACAGTTTAGTTATAGTTTTACTGAAAATTTAACTTTGAATTATATTAGTATTTATGAAATTTCTGTTCTATTAATAGTTTACTGACAAATTTTTTAATCTCTTCTTCAACCTCAATGGATTTGAGGTCAGAAGGTTTTGTATCTTTTAATTCGATATTATACTTGGCAAACCAGCTATCTAATTTTTCTATTATATGGTTATAGGTATTATTAATTAGCTTTCTTATATTCTCTTCAGATGCGTTTAGATTATCGATAGCTTCCTCATAGCCTAAGGTAATTCCCTCATAGGATAGATGATAAAAATTATTTAATATAGTTGCTTCATTGGTTGGGTTCTCTTCTTTATAGACTTCATACATTAATTTTAGGAAGGTAAAGACATTATCTGAAATATTATCTATTGAGAAGTTTTTATCATTATTATCTTTAGAGTGGTTATTTGGTTTAGAATAAATAACTTCATTATTATTGACTCGATGCTTGTAAGTAATATCAATAAAATCACTAGTATGTTCTTTATGTTCTTTAGATTTATTTTGATTATTATTTTTTTTAGAATTATTCTTGCTTACTTTAGCAATCTTGCTGATGGCTTCAATAGGATTAACCTTGCCCAGTTTTTCCACAATAAATCCCTCCTTTTAATGGGAGTAGTCTTATTATTATCGGAAAATAATAATAATTGTTAATATTAATTAATCTTGAATATCTTTAATTAAATAAGATTTGCTTTAACATTAGTTTAGAAGCTATCTCATTTCTATTATTTTTAAGCTCTGTCAACTAATACTCTTAAGATAAGTTTATGCAAGTTCTGTTGAAATTATGGATAGTTTATCTAATGAAATTTAGTGAATCATAATAAAATTTTCATCAATGGAAAAGATAATAGAATCACTTGACAAATTGATCAATTAATAATATAATTTAGATAACGATAATCATTACTAGCTAAGAACTGCTAAATTCCTCCCCTTAGTTAAAATGGTTTTACTTAAATAACAAGCCTCCCTTGTTATATATAATCGTTAAGAAGCTGGTATTTCGGATGATACCAGCTTCTTTATTTTTTTTGAATAATATCTTAGAAATGTGAAGTGAAAATAAGATACTATGGATATATTGCGATAGTAACTAGTAGGGGTAACAGATGACAAGTTAAGTTCTTTACTGGTTACTCGTCACTTGTCACTAGTTGCTTAAATGTGGCACTATCTATTTATAACACCATTTTCAAATTAAATTCTAGATTTAAAGACCTATAAATTTCTAAATGATTAGTAATTACATATTTAGTCAATTGCTTGAAAATATTATTATATTTATTTATAATAATGATAATAATATCTAATAGATATAGGAGCTATTAATTATAGTTTTTCTATTTTAAAGCATAGAAGTAGTTGTAAAATAAATGATTACATAAGTTAATTATCCTTAATTGATAAAATTGCAGATATTTCCAGGAGGGGTAAAATGAATCAGATTACATCAATAACTGATAATATTTATTGGGTCGGTGTTAATGATCGGGAGACTGAGTTATTTGAGGCTTTATGGCCTTTACCTAAAGGGGTAGCTTATAACTCTTATCTAATCGTTGGAGAGAAGGTAGCTGTAGTAGATACAGTTAAGAATAGCTATATGAATTCTTATCTGAGAAATATTAAGGGTGTTATTGGAGATAGGCCGATAGATTATTTGATTATCAATCATATGGAGCCTGATCATTCAGGTTCTATTAAGGCGATTAAGAGTGAGTATCCCAATATTAAAATTGTAGGTAATAAAAAGACTTTGAATTTTGTTGAAGGTTTTTATGGAATTACAGAAGATTTTCATGAGGTTAAGGATGGAGATACTTTAGATTTAGGAGATCGACAACTTAAATTTTATCTAACACCTATGGTACATTGGCCTGAAACGATGATGACCTATGATCAACAGGATAAGGTACTCTTTTCAGGTGATGCCTTTGGTGGATTTGGAAATTTAGATGGTGGTATCTTCGATGATGAATTGAATATTGATTTTTATGAAGATGAGATATCCCGTTATTTTACTAATATAGTTGGCAAGTATAGTCAAATGGTATTAAGAGCTATATCTAAATTAGAAGGGGTAGATATTCAGACTATCTGCTCAGCCCATGGACCTATCTGGCGTAGTAATCCTCAATATATTATTGATAAATATGTTAAGTGGAGTAATCAGGAAGCAGAAGATGGAGTTGTCATAGCCTATGGTTCAATGTATAGTAATACAGAGAAGATGGTAGAAGCTACTGCTCGCCAGCTTGCAAAAGAGGGAATCAAGAATATTAGGGTATATAATGTTTCTAAAACCCATATGTCCTATATTATCAATGATGTTTGGCGTTATAAGGGCTTGATTTTGGCAAGCTGTACTTATAATACAGGAGTATTTCCTTTGATGGATAACCTTCTTCGTTTTTTAGAGAATAAGAAGATTAAGAATAAAACTTTAGGTCTAATTGGTTCCTACAGCTGGAGTGGAGAGTCCCGTGATAGGTTGAAGGATTTTGCTAATAAGATTGGTTGTGAGCCTGTCCATCCAATTATTGAGGTTAAATGTGCTCCTACAGAAAAGGAGTTTGATGATTGTGCTATTTTAGCTAGAAAGGTAGCTGAAGAGATAAAAGGATAGAAACTTTGAAAAGAGCCTTGATTACAATATTGTAGTCAAGGCTTTATTTTTTTACTAGGTTAATGACTCTTTATGGATATATTAAGATAGTAATAGATGAAAGTTAAGTTTATTTACTGGTTATTTGTCGCTTATCACTCGTTACTAAAACGTTCCAATATCTTTTTATTCTATCAATTTTTCTATTAGCATAAGTTTTATTTAAGATGAAATTTAGAAACCCATGATAAACTAAGTTATAATTTGACAAAAGGTCTATTAGATGTTAATATATTAATAGTAACGATTATTAATACTAAAAAGAATGGTGTTGAGATGGTAAAGAATGAAATGACAGCACAGAACTTACGCTCAGCTTTTGGTGGGGAGAGTCAAGCCTATCAAAGGTATAAGGTGTGGGCTAGAAAAACAGAAAAAGATGGTTTTCCTAAGGTAGCTTTATTATTTGATGCCATTGCTTATGCAGAAGAGGTTCATGCCGGTAATCATTTTGAGCACATGAGAATGTTGATGGTGATTTCTTAGTTGTTTCTGGTGCTGAGTTTGGATTGGTTTCTACAGCTAAGAATTTAGAAGGAGCAATTGCAGGTGAGAACTTGAAATCGAACAGATGTACCCTACATATCATTTAGTGGCTAGTGATCAAGGAGAGAGTGATGCTGTAAAATCTTTTTACTACTCTTTAGAGGCGGAGAAGATCTACTCTAAATTATTTTCTGAGGCTAAAGAGGCTGTTGAAAAAGGCAAGGATTATGAGTTAGAGTATGTTAGTATCTGTGAAAAATGTGGTCATACTGTAAAAGATGGTACACCTGATCAATGTCCAATCCATGGTGTTAAGAAGGATAGATTTAAAGAATTTCATAAATAATATATAGTTATAACTGGTGAATATCAATAATTAACAATTAATAAATTTTAGGAGGCGATATAATGAGTTATTATAAACTTAAAAAGGCGACTAATGCTGATGATAAAACAAATTTAGAAGATAAGCATGTTCCTGTGATAGATGCTCCAGATAGAGTTAAAAAAGGGGAATATTTTGAAGTTAAACTTAAGATGGGTGAGGGTATTGACCATCCAATGGAAGAAGGGCACTTTATTCAATATGTAGAGTTATATGCTGACTACTATCAGTTAGGTAGAGTAAGCTTTACTCCAGAGATGAAAGCAGAAGTCACTCTTACTATCAAATTAGAAGAGGATTGTACTTTAAGAGCCTATGAATTCTGTAATATACATGGGCAATGGGAAGCTGCTAAAGAGATTACAGTAGAATAATTTTAAGATAGATAAGGAAAAATTTAATTTCCTAAGCGACCCTATGGTTAAAAAGTTGTATCTATAAATATTGAGCTAATTCAAGATATAGGTTTTTAAGTTTTTGAGCTATTGAATAATATCTTTTTACAAATAATGGTGATGTTAGATCGCTTTATTAAGAAGGGAGATGGTATGATGAAGATTTTAATTCCTTTTTATTCAACATATGGTCATACCTATCAGATGGCCAAGGCAGTAGCAGAAGGTGCTCAACAAGTAAATGGTGCAGAAGTAGAATTACGGAGAATCCCTGAAACAATTCCTGAAGAGAGACTTAAAGAGATGGGGGCTTTAGAGGCCCAACAGGAGTTTAAGGGTATTCCAGAGTGTACTTTAGAGGATTTGAAGGATGCCGATGGAGTTATTTTTGGGACACCAACCCGTTTTGGACATGTATCTGGACAAATGCAGAATTTTTTAGATACTACAGGTGGACTATGGCAAGAGGGTGCCATGGTAGGGAAGGTAGGTAGTGTTTTTGTTAGTACTGCAACCCAACATGGTGGACAGGAGACTACTATTCGAAGTCTACATACTACACTATTACATCATGGGATGATTATTGTTGGCCTTCCTTATACCTTTGCTAGACAAATGACTCTGGAGGAGATCAGTGGTGGTTCTCCCTATGGGGCAACAACAATTACTGGTGGTGAAGGTCAGAGAATGCCTAGTGAGAATGAATTAGCTGCTGCTAGATTCCAAGGTAAACATGTAGCAGAGATTACTGCTAAATTAATTAAATAGTTGAGTAGAAAAGAGGGGATATTCCCTTCTTTTTTTATTTATTTAGCTAGATAGAAAAGGATAATAAGTCTATCTAAAGAATATAGAATTAAAAGATTGCCCTTCTTTGATTGTTTTTATAATGCTGGAATAGAAGTATGATAAAATCTTTAAATTAAGAAAAGCAATTATTTAGGGGGAGAATTTTAATTTAGGAGGCATATAATGGATAAGAAAAATAAGATATTACTTGGGACTATCGTGGCTTTAATAGTCATCATCTTAGGTGCTAACTGGTATGTAGGAAATATAGTAGAAGATAGACTTACAGAGAGCCTTGAGCTAAAATTAAAGAAAGATGGTATTCCTTTTGACGTTGAGTACAGTAAAGTATCAGCAAATCCCCTATTAAGTCAAGTTACTTATAATCAGGTAGTAATGAAAGTCAAAAATTATAAGGATGGGTATATAAGTTCTGATAAGATCGTAGTCAAGTTACCTTATCAAGACTCCTTTGCTTTAGCTAAAGAAGATGAACTTAAGGAGCTGCATGGATTGGTGGCTCAGATAGATAATTTAAGGATTGAAGATAGATTAGAAGATCTGTCAGCTGACTTTAATGATTTGAATATAGATTATAAAGGACAGTTATCTGTAGAGGAGTTAAATGATGATTCTGCTCAATTACTCCAAGATAAGCAAGCAATAGCCATATCCTTCACTGGATTTAATGTCAAATTACCAAAGAATATTAGGCAAAATTTATCTTCTCCAGAACTAGAAAGAAAGCTAACTGGGATAGACGAATTTATTCTTGATATTAATTATGACCCTGATAAGAAGGAGATTAAGATTAATAATTATAAGGTGGATGCTCCATTATTTTTTGGTGAGGCTTCTGAAACAATTCATTATAGTGGTAATAATTTAAAAGATTTAGAGATAACTGGTATCTCTGGAGAAGGTAATTTTGAATTTAAGGGTGATGGAGTAGAATTTGGTGATGCTGAAACCACAGGTCGTTATACCCTTGGAAATATTACTACAAACTCCAAATTTAATAGTACCTATAAGCAGAAATTAATTAGGAATGATATTACTAACCCTAAAGATGTTATTAATGTTTGGGCAGACTCCATTAAGAACATTGGTGATGGAGAGTATAACTTTACTTTAGGAGGATTTAAAGCAGAGTTTGCAGGTAGACTCAAGGAGAGATTATCATATAATCCTATTGTCTTTATGAGTGGTATAGACTTAAATAATATCTCTTTAGATGAAATTACTATTAATTATAAAGTTGACAATAATAATATTAATATATCTCAAGGTAAGGTCAATAGTTCAATTATAGATATAGATTTGACAGGAAACCTTGACATTAATAGAGATAACCTTGGTGATTCTAGTATTACTACTTTAATACTAAGAGTAGCTAAGCTAAATGATAACTTGAAGGAACTTATTAGAATGTTAGAGGTGCGTATGGGTCAAGAGTTTCCTAGAGAGGGTGATGATATTCTCCTTGATATAAGTGGAACTTTTGCTAATCCTAAGATAGAGGGAATGGATATTTAATTTTGAATTTGAGCTGAAATGATATTTATAAGTTTATAATTTAACTTAGTTTGAAAGCCACAGACTTTTAGTCTGTGGCTTAGTAAATTAAATGATAAATTCTAAGTCTAAAGTGTGGTTTAATGGGTATATTGCGACAGTTTTCACACCTCATCCCCAACCCTTCTCCTGCTCTTAGGAGAAGGGAGAAAAGTAAAAGAGAAAGAGTTTCCCTTCTCATTAGTTAAGGAGAGGCTGGTTTTGCATGAAGTGGTCGATAGACCTGAAAGGGGATTAAGGGGTTAGGTGTGAGGTGTGAGGTTTTGAACTTAATTTTTAACTATAAAAGTGTCGCATTATCTCTCTATAACGACATACTTAAATTGTATTCTAAAGTTGGATAATTATCTATACAGAAGTTATACTCTTATTTTTAGCTAATCTATTAAATTAAATATAATTTAACATAGGAATATAGCACTAGATATTGAATAATAATAAAAGTGACTTTAAAGAAGTTATAATTATTTTAGGGGGATTATATCGATGAATGAAGGTAGTATAGACCAGAGGAAGATCAAGAAAGGATTGAAATATTCACTATTAGTCAGTGTGATAGCTTTAGTATTACTATTCTCTTTAACTATAAATGAAGAGACCTTCTTACAAATAAAGAGAGTAAATTCGTTCTATCTGCTATTAGCCATAGTAATAAATTTTTTGATGTGGGTCGTAGGTGGTTTGAGAATTAAGTTAATTACAAATGCTTTAGGAGAAGAGATATCTTTAAAGTTTGCTATAAAAAACTTCTTAGTAGGGGCTTTTATCTCAAATGTTACTCCTTTTGCTTCAGGGGGAGGTCCTATACAGGTGCTCTTATTACATCGTAAAGGGATCTCTTTAGGAAAGTCATCAACAGTAATCATTGTCCAGTTTGTAATTAGGTTATTGTTCTTTAGTATACTATCCCCCCTATTCTTCTTTCTATTTTCTGATTTGATCAGTTCTGGGGTAATTCCAGAGGAGATTTTCAACCTTTTAATCTTGCTTTCTTTATCTATTTCAGCGATTATGATTTATTTTATCTGGAAACCCGATAAGATTAAAGTATTAACAGAAAGGTTGAGAAATTTAAGGTTTCTACAAGGTTTAATGAAGAGTAAAAAGGCTAATCAATTGATAGATAAATTATATAAAGAGATGGAAGATTTTCATGAAAGTCTGTGGCAATTGACTAAGTATAAGAAAAGCAGTTTGCTTTTGGCTGTTTTTTTTACTATAATATTTTGGGTGTTATTCTTTATTATTGCACCGGTAATATTGTTAGGATTAGGTGTCAAACCCTACTTTTTTAGAGCATTTATTATACAGACTATATTTTATCTGATTATACCATATATGCCAACTCCAGGAGCGAGTGGAGCAGCAGAATTTGGTTTTGCAACCCTTTTTTCTAGCTTTGTACCCTCATCTTTAGTGGGGTTATTAGCAATAGTTTGGAGATTTCTGACCTTTTATCTAGTAATCATCTTTGGTGGAGTGATATTATTTAGGATGATAGCAAAATCTGTAGTTAAGAAGATAGGGTAATATTTAGAGTGATTGTTTTAGTTTATGAGTATTATTGAGGTGGGATATAATGATTAAATATGTAGAAGTAATGGTTGATGTATCAGTTGAACAGGTTGATAGGCCCTTTACTTACAAAGTACCAGAGAGGTTGGAGAGTCAAATTAAGGTTGGTAGAAAAGTACTTGTACCCTTTGGTCGTCAGAGGGTAGAAGGATACATAATAAGAGAGTTTGAGGCTGATGAAGATGATTTTGAATTTGCGGTAAAACCTATCAATAAAGTGTTAACAGACTATGCTTTTTTTGATGAAGAGTTATTAAAATTGGCTAAATGGATGTCAGAGTATTATCAGTCGTATTTAATTAGTTCTTTAAAAGCAATCGTTCCTAGTGGTCAGACTAAGATTAAGACTAAGCAGGTTGTTAAGTTGGCTCAATCGGTAGAAGAGAGTAAGAAGTTACTTGATAAGATCAGTGATAGGGCTTATAAGCAGAAGGAGGTCTTCTCTTTTTTGATAGATAACCCTAAGATTAATTTAACTAATACTGAGTTAGCAGAGAAGTTAGAGACCACTTCAGGAATAATTAGGACATTGATTAACAAAGGTTATCTACAATATGTAGAAAAAGAGGTTAAGAGAAATCCTCATAGCCACCATAATTTTAGGACAACTACCCCCTTAGATCCAACGCCTGAACAGAAGGTTGCCATAGAAGAGATCAGTAGTGCTTTAGAGCAGAAAGAGAGCTCTACTATTCTCTTAAAGGGGGTTACAGGTAGTGGAAAGACTGAGGTATATCTCCAAGTGATTGCCAAAACCTTAGAGTCAGGAAAAGACACTATCGTTTTAGTCCCTGAAATTTCATTAACACCTCAAACTATAGCTAGATTTAAAGGTCGTTTTGGAGATCAAGTAGCTGTCTTGCATAGTCAACTGTCGGCAGGTGAGCGTTTTGATGAATGGCGTAGAATTAAATTTGGTGATGTTAAAATTGTAGTAGGAGCTAGATCGGCAGTTTTTGCTCCTTTTAATAATTTAGGATTGATTATCATTGATGAAGAGCATGAGACCAGCTATAAACAGGAGGATCACCCTAAATATCATGCTAGAGAGGTGGCTGTCAAAAGAGCAGAGTTGGTAGGGGCAGTGACTTTATTAGGAACAGCTACCCCATCATTGGAGGCTTATCATCGCACAGAGATTGGAGAATATAAGTTAATAGAACTTAAAAAAAGGATTGATGATAGACCTTTACCAACAGTAGAACTTATTGATATGAGAAAGGAGCTCAAAACTGGTAATAAGACTATGTTCAGCCAGCCCTTACAAGAGGGGATGATTGATCGCTTAAAGAAGGGTGAGCAGACGATGATCTTTCTTAATCGACGAGGTTTCTCTACCTTTGTTCAATGCCGTGAATGTGGACATGTAATGAAGTGTAATGACTGTGATGTCTCCTTAACCTATCATGCTACTCCAAATATCTTACAATGCCATTACTGTGATCATAAAGAAGGGGTTCCTAATATCTGTCCTAACTGTGAAAGTATCTATATTAAATATTTTGGTGTAGGAACTCAGAAGGTAGAAGAGGGTTTAAAGGAGCTCTTTCCAGAGGCTAAAGTGGCTAGAATGGATGTAGATACAACTAGGCGTAAAGGGGAATATGAAAGGATATTATCGGCTTTTAAGCAGGGGAAGATAGATATCTTGGTAGGAACTCAGATGATTGCTAAAGGTCATGATTTTTCCAATGTTACCTTAGTTGGAGTGATTACTGCTGATACAGCTCTTAATCTTCCTGACTTTAGAGCAGGAGAGAGAACCTTCCAACTCTTAACACAGGTAGCAGGAAGGACTGGTAGAGGAGAGAAAGCGGGAGAGGTTATTATTCAAAGCTATACTCCGGAGCATTATAGTATTCAATTCTCTAAAAACCATGATTATAATGGCTTTTATAATTTTGAGATAGAGACAAGAAAATTTGCCTCTTATCCACCCTTTACCCATATTATAAGTATAGTTATCAGTGATGAACGGGAAGATAAAGTAATTGAGGTCTCAAATCTATTAAGTGATATTATTAGGGAGAAGTTGAATAAAATAGATGATGAGGGGATAATGCTCTTAGGTCCTGTGCAAGCACCTTTAAGTAGGGTAAGAGGACAATATCGGTGGCAGCTACTACTTAAAGGTAAAGAGTTAGAGAAGATAAGAAAGGTCAATCAAGAGAGTCTACTTAGATTAAATGAGTTATCTACTTTAAAGACTATTAAGGTAAGTGTTGATGTTGACCCATTGGGAATGTTATAATAATAATTACTAATTGGCAATGTAAATTGTCAATTATAGATTGTGAATTGAATTTTCGGAGGTGTAAAGATGGCGTTGTTAAAGATTAGAGAGATAGGAGATCCTGTCTTAAGGACTAAAGCTAAAGAGGTAGAAGAGGTAACTGATAAAACTAGAAGGTTACTTAATGATATGGCAGAGACTATGTATGATGCACCAGGAGTAGGACTAGCTGCTCCCCAGATTGGAATCTCTAAAAGGATTGTTGTCATAGATGTAGGTTCTGGGCTTTTTGAATTGATTAATCCAGAGATTATTGAGAGCTCTGTTAAGACTTATATCGATAATGAGGGATGCTTAAGTATTCCAGGTAAGACTGCTAAAGTAGAGCGAGCTTATAAGGTCAAGGTTAAAGCTTTAGATAGAGATGGAAAAGAGATAATAGTTGAAGGAAAAGGGCTATTAGCTCGTGCTTTACAACATGAGATAGATCATTTAGATGGTAAATTATTTGTTGATTATCTTTAGAATCTAGAGTGTGAATATTAGTAGAAACTATTTGTGATTTATATGGACTGGATTTGCTCCAGAATTATAAGTAATATAGGTAAGAAATAGAATATAAAACCTTATTTTTGCCACGAATTTACATGGATTAACACGAATTAAAATCAATAAATTAAAACAATAATTGGATATTTTAATTCTTAATTTAATTTCTAAAGGTTTTTCTACTAGTCAATAGCATCTGTGTTTGATCTGTGCTAATCCGTGGTAATAAATTTTTTAAAGTTATTTGATTTCCAGATTGGAGGGATAGAATGAGAGTTGCATTTATGGGAACACCAGACTTTGCAGTTCCTTGTTTACAGGCATTGATTGAAGCGGATTTTCTAGATGTAGTTGGAGTAGTTAGCCAACCAGATCGTAAAAGAGGGAGAGGGCAGAAGGTAAAGCCGACTCCAGTTAAGAAGAGAGCTTTAAAGCATGATATAGAGGTATTTCAACCAGAGAAGGTCTCTACTGCTGAGGGAATAGCTAAATTAGAGGAGTGGAACCCCGAAGTGATTGTGGTAGTTGCTTATGGGCAGATTCTAAAAGAGGAAGTATTGAATCTGCCTAAATATGGTTGTATCAATATTCATGCTTCTTTATTACCAAAGTATAGAGGTGCAGCCCCAATTCATCGAGCTATTATAGATGGTGAAGAGAAGACAGGAATTACAACTATGCATATGGATAAAGGAATGGATACAGGGGATATGATTTTAAAAGAAGAGCTAGAGATCAGCCCTGAAGATACTGTAGGTACATTACATGATAAATTATCAGAGATAGGTGCTAATTTAATAGTAGAGACCTTAAAGCAGATTGAAGCTGGCAGTGCACCTAGAGAGCAACAGGATGATGAGCAAGCTACTTATGCCCCTAAGATTTCTAAACAAGAAGGTCTAGTCGATTGGTCTAAGGATGTTAGGAGTATCTGGAATCTAATTAGAGGGATGAATCCCTGGCCAGGTTCTTATACATATCAAGAAGGGAGTCGGCTAAAACTATGGAACTCTAAAATCTATGATAACAAGAAGGTTGCAGAAGGAGTAATTCCTGGAACTGTTGTTAAAGTAGATGATGAGTTGGGAATAGTAGTACAGACTGGTGAGGGACAATTATTATTGACAGAGGTACAGCCTGCTAGTAAACAGAGAATAGATGCTACTGATTATTTAAGAGGATATGATATCAGAGTAGGAAGCAAGTTAGGAGAATAAATTTTATGGAAAAATCAAAAAGACTATTTATGGGACTATTATTACTAGCATTAGCTATATTAAGTATCTTTGTAGGAGGAGTCTGGTATCTGAACTTTTTTGGTTTTAGTTTACTTAGTAAAGGGGTATTAATAATTATAAGTCTGGCGCTATCTGTTTTTGCATTGCTATTAATCTTAGGTATTTTAGGTATCGTCTTAACTTTGAGATTGGGTCAGCCTATTAAGCCTTTAATTATTCCCACTAAGGTGGTTATCTCTTATTTTCTGCCTATAATTATTCATTTAGGTGGGCTACTTGGTCTTGACAAAGAGTCAATTCAATCATCCTTTATCAATGTAAGTAATCAATTAATTAATCCTAGTAAGATGAAATTATCTCCTGATGATATTATGGTATTGGTTCCCCATTGTATTCAGAATTCAGAATGTAACTATAGAGTAACCAGTAATTTAAACAATTGTAAACGTTGTGGAAGGTGTCAAGTACAGGATTTAATTGAAGTTACTGAAAAGTATGGAATTCATTTAGCAATTGCAACTGGTGGAACTTTAGCTAGAAAGATTATCAAAGAGATAAGACCAAAGGCAATTATTGCCGTAGCTTGTGAACGTGATTTAAGTAGTGGAATTCAAGACATCTACCCTATGCCAGTAATTGGGGTGGTTAATCTAAGACCTCATGGTCCTTGTATTAATACTGGTGTTGAGGTAGAGAAGATAGAAGAAGCGATACAGCAGTTGATAAGTAACAAGTGACGAGTAACAGGTAATGAGTTGGAATAATACTTTTAAAGTTATCAACTAATTAAAAGGGGGTTAAGATAATGCCTTTCTTCTTTTTTGATCCAACGATGATTATTGTATTACCAGCGATTTTATTGGCTTTCTATGCACAGATGAAGATTAAGAGTACCTTTAATAAGTATTTAGATGTTAGAGCCAAAAGCAATATGACTGGAGCCGATGTAGCTTATCAATTATTGAGAAATGAAGGGATTTATGATGTCAGCATTGAGAGGGTAAGTGGTGAGTTGACAGACCACTATGATCCTCGCTCTAAGACTTTAAGATTATCATCAAATGTCTATGGTAGTAATTCCTTAGCAGCTCTGGGAGTGGCGGCCCATGAGACTGGTCATGCTATTCAGGATAATGTAGATTATGCACCTTTGAGATTTCGCCATTCTTTAGTACCAGTTGCTAATTTAGGATCTCAAGCTGGACCTTTTTTAGCCATGATTGGTTTAGTATTTGGTTCAGGCTTCTTGTTGAATTTAGGGTTGATATTCTTTGCTGGTGCTGCATTGTTCCAAGTTGTTACTTTGCCAGTAGAATTTAATGCAAGTAGTCGAGCTTTAAAATTATTAGAAAAGCATAACTATTTAGATAAACAAGAGATATCTGGAGCTAAGAAGGTCTTAAATGCAGCTGCTTTGACTTATGTTGCTGCTACCTTGGTGGCAATAGGGCATTTAATTAGATTATTAATACTTAGCCGAATGATGGATGATGATTAATATGTTCTAGATATTATTGAAATTAGCCGAGAAAGCCTTACTTATAATAGGTAAGGATGAATCGGCTTTTCTTTTTTAATGAGTTAATTTGATATATCTATGGAATAATAGATTATATCTTGGTATTATATAAATTAGGGGTTAAAAATTTAATATTATTATAGAACATAGAAACTACTAGAATTTATTAGCGAGTAATCAGTGGAATTTTTTCTGGTCACTGTTATAATAATTACATAAATGGAGGAATTTATATGAGAACTGCAAGAGAGATAGCATTAGAGGGAATTTATAAGATTAATGAAGAAGATGGATTCTCTAATCTAGTAGTAAATAGTTTATTAAATAGATCTAATTTAGATAAAAGGGATAGAAGTTTGGCTACACAACTTATTTATGGAGTTATCAGAAGAAGAAATACTCTAGACTGGATTATTAATAAGTTTGCTAGTCGTAAAATCAATAAGATGACACCATGGGTGAGAAATTCTTTGAGATTGGGAGTTTATCAGGTCTATTACTTGGACAAGATACCTACTCCAGTGGCTGTTAATGAAACTGTAGAGGCTGCTAAATCTAAGTGTAATCGAGGAGCTATTAAATTTATCAATGGTGTTTTACGGAATATTATCCGCAGTTTAGATAAGATTGAGTATCCTAAGTTAGAGAAAGACCCAGTTCAATATATTAGATATAAGTATTCACAGCCACAATGGTTGGTAGAGAGGTGGGTTAAGATTTATGGGACTAAGAAAGCTATTGAGATTGCTGAAAACCTAAATAAAGTTCCTGCTACTGTAATTAGAACAAATACTTTAAAAACTGATAGAGAGGCTCTAATTCAGGAACTATCTGAGGATAAAGTTGATGCTGAAACTATAGCTTTAGTGCCAGAGGCAATCAATCTACTTAAATACCCATCAATAGATAGGTTAAAGGCTTTTGAAGAAGGTAGATTTCAGGTACAAGGTTTGGCATCAATGTTGGTAGCCCATATCTTGGCTCCTGAAGCTGATGATAAGGTTGTAGATTTATGTAGTGCTCCAGGTGGTAAAACAACCCACCTATCACAGTTGATGGATAATAGGGGGCAAGTCTATGCTGTCGATGTACATCAACATAAGCTCGATTTAATTCATCAGAACTGTGATAGATTAGGGATTGATAATGTAGAGACCATCTGTAATGATGGAAGAGAGGTCAGCTTTGCTGAAAAGATAGATAAGGTTTTAGTAGATGCACCTTGTTCTGGTTTGGGGATTATGGCTAAAAAGCCAGAGATTCGTTGGCAGAAGAAGCCTCAAGATTTGGCAGAGTTACAGCAGCTACAAGTAGAATTACTAGAAAATGGAGCTAAGATGCTTAAAGATGGCGGAGTATTAGTCTATAGTACCTGTACCTTTACCGATGAAGAGAATATAGATATTATTAGAGAATTTTTAGAGGACCATGATAATTTTAAATTGGTTGATCTAAGCAAAGATGCTGAAAGGTTTGGATTAACAGAGTATTTAAAAGAGGGGACTTTACAGTTAATTCCTGATGAGGATTTAATTGAAGGATTCTTTATAGCAAAATTGCTTAAAGGTAGTAAGTAGTGACGAGTAACAAGTGACAAGTGAGTAGAGTTAGAAAAGGATTTTATTAGTTACTCATCACTTATCACTGTCATCATACATGGGAAGGAAGTTAAGAATGGAAGAAAGAATAGATTTGATGGGACTTAACTTAGAAGAGTTGAAAGAAGTAGTTAGTTCTTTAGGTGAAGCAAGTTTTCGAGCAAAACAGATATTTAATTGGGTATATGATAAGAAGGTTACAGACTTCTTAGAAATGAGTAATCTATCTAAAAATTTAAGGGAAAAGTTAATTGATAACGCTTATATTAGCCAATTGAAAGTTATTACTCTTCAAAAATCTAAAGATGGTACTATTAAATATCTCTTTGAATTGGAGGATGGTCAGTGGATAGAGAGTGTGTTTATGCCTTATCAAGATAATAGGAGGAGTGTCTGTATCTCTACCCAAGTAGGTTGTGGGATGGGGTGTAACTTCTGTGCTACAGGATTAAATGGATTAACTAGAAATCTAAGCACAGGAGAGATTATTAATCAGATTATAACCATTGCTAGATTGAGAGGTGAAGAGATTACCAATGTAGTTTTAATGGGAATGGGAGAGCCTTTAGCTAATTATGAAGAAGTACTTAAAGCTATTACCTTAATGAATGATGACAATGGGTTGAATATAGGGATGAGAAGGATAACCTTATCAACTTGTGGTTTAGTACCACAGATTAAGAGGTTGGCAGAAGAAGATTTGCAGTTGACTTTAGCAATCTCTTTACATGCTCCAAATAATAAGATGAGAAGTCAAATGATGCCCATTAATGATAAATACCCCCTAGAAGATTTATTGGATAGTTGCCGTTATTATATAGATAAAACAGGACGAAGAATTAGCTTTGAATACTCTTTAGTCAAAGGGGTCAATGACTCACCAAAAGATGCTAGAGAGTTGGCAAGATTATTGTCAGGAATACTATGCCATGTGAATCTGATTCCAATCAACCAAGTTGAAGGCCTAGAGTATAGTAAACCAGATAGGGATGCAATAAATAATTTTAAAGCTGAATTGGAGCAAAAAGGAGTAGCAGTTACAGTTAGGCTCGAACGGGGTGCTGATATTGCTGCAGCCTGTGGGCAATTACAAGCCAAGGAGGGAAGAGATGAAGTTTCCAATAAAATTGGCTCGAAAGCTTAAGAAGATCTTTTTGATTGACTCTTTAAACCCTTTTTATCAAAGGGTAATTAGAAAGATAGTCAGTGATATGGAGAGGAAATTAAGAAAGGGAACTGAAGGTGAGTATGTTCCTAATGATTATAAAGTTATAATCCCTTTAAAATATAAGGATGAGCTTAATAACTTGAATCAGGAAGCTAAAGATAAGTTAAGAGAAGTAATTTTAGAGGAGGTTGCTAAGAAGGGGTTCAAACTTAGAGGAGAGCTGAAGTTAGATTTTGCAATCAGTGCTAAGGTTGAAGAAGAGGTGTTGGTCACAGGTGAGTTTACCCTTGATGAATTTAACTTGGAGAATACAGAAGATGGTGGAACGAAAATATTTAAAGTTGAAGGTGAAAATAGTAATAATTTAGAAAAGATAAATCATACTGTAAAAGTGAGACCTCTTTCTGAAAGGGAATGTTATCTAAGGCTTTTAGATAATGGGGTTGAGGTAAAGAGGTTTGAAATTAATTCAATAGAGACTAATATAGGTCGTCAAGAGAATAATGAGGTTGTCTTAGTAGATTATAAAGTCTCAAGGGTTCATGCTCAAATTATTAAAAAAGGTTATTATTATCTAATTAATGATCTCAATAGTACAAATGGTGTCTTTGTTAATAATCAGTTGGTTGAAAGTAAGAGGTTGGTAGATGGTGATAAAATTAGATTAGGGGAGAGTGAATTAGAATTCTGCCTTAAGATGTAAGTGGGGTGATATAATGAAGTATGGAGCTACTAGTGAAGTAGGAAAGGTTAGAAGAGAGAATCAAGATAATTATCTGGTGATTAATAAGGATAGCTTAGATATTATCGTTGTAGCTGATGGTATGGGTGGACATCAAGGAGGAAATGTAGCCAGTTCTTTAGCCATTAAAGGAATAAAAGAGTATGATTTTAATCATGATTCTTTAAAAGATAGTATCAAAGAGTGTATAGAGCTAGTAAATCAGAGAATTCAGCAAGAAGGCTTAGCTAAAGAAGAGTATCAGGGAATGGGAACGACCTTGACTATGGGGGTTATTAAAGATAGAATATTAATAATTGGACATATTGGAGATAGTAGAGCTTATCTGTTTAGAGATGGTAAATTACAGCAGTTGACAAATGACCATTCTTATGTAGGTGAATTGCTTAGAAATAATATAATCAGTCAAAAAGAAGCAGATAATCATCCAAAAAAGAACCTATTACTCAATGCTTTAGGTGTGAAAGAAGAGATTGAGGCTGATTTATTTGAGTTAGATTTAGAGTCCAATGATTTAATTTTATTATGTTCTGATGGATTGACCAATATGTTGTCTGATGATAAGATTTCTGAGGTTTTATCAGAGAACTTAGATTTGCAGAAGAAGGCTGATAAAATGGCATTATTGGCTAATCAACAGGGTGGATATGATAATATTACAGTAGTTATCTATTGTAATCATTAAGTAAAATTTTGAGGTGACATTGATGATCGGTAAAGTCTTAAATTCGAGATATGAACTTGTAGAGAAGGTTGGCACTGGTGGTATGGCTATTGTCTATCGGGCTAAAGATCAACTATTAGGTCGTGAAGTGGCTATTAAGATTTTACAACCCCACTTTGCTGATAATGAGACTGCTGTTAGACGCTTTAAGCATGAAGCTCAAGCAGTAGCAAGCCTTTCCCATCCAAATATAGTTAATATCTTTGATATAGGTAAAGAGGATGATATTAATTATATAGTGATGGAATACATCACTGGAAAGGACTTAAAAGAGCATTTAAAAGAGGTTAAAAGGGTTGAGATTGGTCAAGCTACTGATATAGTAGCTGGAGTCTGTAATGCTTTAGTTAAGGCTCATCGTAATAATATTGTTCATTGTGATATTAAACCACATAATATTCTCTTGACAAATGATGGTAGAGTTAAAGTAACTGATTTTGGTATTGCTCAAGCTGTAACCTCAGCAACTATTGGTCAAACAGATTCGATTATGGGTTCAGCCCATTACCTTTCACCAGAGCAGGCAAAAGGAGGAAAGGTCAGTACCAAGTCTGATATCTATTCTCTAGGAATTGTACTTTATGAATTAGTAACAGGTAAAGTACCCTTTACTGGAGATAACCATGTCTCAATTGCTTTAAAGCATATTGAAGAGCCACCAGTAAATCCTAAAGAGATAAATCCTGATATTCCAGATAAATTATCGGGAATTATTCTTAAGGCAATAGCTAAAGAGCCAGAAAATAGATATAATTCTGTTGTAGAGATGTTAAGAGATTTAAAGGAAGTTGATGAGCAGTTTATTAATCAGACTAAGGAAGTTAAGAATATAGCCAATCAGCATACGATGATTATGTCTAAACAGGATTATCAAAAAGAGATAAAAAAAGAGAAAGAGAAGAATAATATTAATATACCAAAAAGAGAAGAAGTTCAACAAAAGCTTAGGGGAGTGGATGTAGTGGAAAAGAAGGATAAAGAACCCACTTCAAAGGAGAAGATTCCGGCTAAGAAGAAGAGAAGTAGTTTATTAACAGCTGTGTTAATTTTAATGGCCACCTTCATTGTAATTGCAGGTGCTGGTTATTTTATGTTAGTACAGTATGTTAATGTTGAAGAGGTAAAGGTACCAAATTTGGTAGGCAAGCATTTAGAGGTTGCACGCCAAGATTTAGAGTCTAAGGGATTGAGTTTGAAGGTCTATTATGAAAGTCATAGTCAAGAAATTGAGAAGGACCATATTATTTCTCAAAGTATCCCTCCTGATAGTAAGGTAAAGAAGGCTAGAGTGATTGAGGTAGTAGTTAGCAAGGGTGCTAAGTTATCTACAGTTCCTAAACTGATTAATACCACTTTAAGGGAGGCAGAGATTCAGCTTGATAAATTAGACCTCCAAACAGGAGAAATAAAAGAAGAGTATAGTAATGAAGTTACTGAAGGTCTGATTATCTCTCAAGATCCTCAGCCAGGGACAGAGGTCAAAGAAGGCACCAATATCAATCTTGTAATCAGTAAAGGTAGAGAGCCTCAAGAGGTGGAAGTTCCTAACTTAGTTGGGTTACGCCAGGAAGAGGCTGTAGAGCGGTTAAGGCAATTGAATTTGATCTTAGGTCAAGTCTTAAATAGAGAGAGCTTAGACTATCATCAAGGTAGAGTAATTGCTCAAAAACCTACTACAGGAACTAAGATAATGGAAGGATCAACGGTTCAATTAATTGTTAGTACAGGAATTCGTAATCCACGAGGATCTGAGATTAAAGACCGCAAAATTCGTTTTAATATACCACCTGGAGATGAGAAGAAGGTAGAGTTTGTGGTTCGAGATGATAATGGACAGAGAACAGTCTATGATCAAGTCCATCAACCTGGCGATACAGTAGTTAAGGATGTTATTATCGTAGGTCCTGGAACAATTAGAATCTATCTAGATGGACAGTTATATTATGAAAAGCAAGTTTAAAAGCGGTAACTGGTAACAAGTGATGAGTGACAAGTAATATTAATTAATAAGAACTTTATTCTGTCACTCTTTACTTCTTACTGAATAAAAAAAGGAGCGTGGTTATGAAAGAAGGAAGAATATTAAAGGCTTTCGGAGGATTTTTTTATGTTTATGATTTTGAAAGTAAAGATGTCTATGAATGTAGGGCTAGAGGTAGATTAAAGCAAGAGAAGGTCGATATTATAGCTGGGGATATAGTTGATTTTACTATCTTTGAGGATCAGACTGGGATAGTGGAGAATAGAAAGGAGAGAGATAACTATCTCTTTCGTCCACCTATTGCTAACGTGGAGCAGGTTGTGATTACTTCAGCTATTATGGAGCCTGATTTACATTATAAATTATTAGACAGATTATTGGTATTGGCTGAGGCTGAAGACTTTGAGATTATTATCTGTATTAATAAGATTGATTTATCAGGGTTAGAGAAGGCTAAAGAAACCCTAAGACCTTATGAAAAGATTAATTATAAGGTTATTTATACCAGTATAGAGGATAATTTAGGAATCGATGAATTAAGGCAAGCCCTTAGGGATAAGGTCTCAGTTTTTGCAGGACCTTCTGGGGTAGGCAAGTCTAGTTTATTAAATGCTCTTCAACCAGGTTTAGAGTTGAAGATGGGTGAAATTAGTGACAAAATTAAGCGAGGGCGCCATACTACTCGCCATGTTGAGTTGTTACCTTTAGAGTTTGGAGGATGGGTTGCTGATACACCAGGCTTTAGCTCCCTTGATGTTACCTCTATATCTTCAGAGAATTTACAATACTTCTTCCCTGAGATTTTAGAGAGCTTAGATTATTGCAAGTTCTATCCCTGTTCTCATAGCCATGAACCAAAATGTGGAGTTAAGGATGCCTTAGAGCAGGGCAAGATTGCAGAGCATCGCTATGAAAATTATTTAGAGTTTTTAGCAGAGATACAGCAAGCAGAAGAGAAGAATTGGAGGAGATAATTATGATTAAAATTGCACCATCGATTTTATCAGCAGATTTCAGTAAATTGGCAGAAGAGATTGAAACAGTAAAGTCAGCAGAGTATCTACATATTGATGTAATGGACGGTCATTTTGTACCTAATATTACAATTGGACCTTTAGTATTGGACTCTATCCAAGACAAGACAGAACATATATTAGATGTTCATTTGATGATTGAGAACCCTGATAAATATATCCCTGAATTTGCTAAGGCAGGAGCAGATATCATCACTGTCCATGCTGAGGCTTGTCCTCATTTGCATCGTACCCTTCAAAATATTAAGGCAAATGGAGTTAAAGCAGCAGTAGCGTTAAATCCTGCTACACCACTAAGTACTATTGAATATGTATTGAGCGAGCTTGATATGGTCTTGTTGATGACAGTTAATCCTGGCTTTGGAGGGCAGAGCTTTATTCCAGAGGTATTGCCTAAGATTAAAAGGCTAAGAGCAATGATTGAAGAGCAAGGCTTGGAGATTGATATTCAGGTAGATGGTGGAATCAAGCCAAATACTACAGCAGTTGAAGCAGTTGAAGCTGGAGCAAATGTCTTAGTAGCTGGTTCAGCAGTCTTTGGGGCTGAGGATAGAGCAAAGGCTATAGCAGAATTGAAGAGAGGATAGTTTCTAATTTTAAGTTGCTTTAGCTACTATAATGTGATATTATTATTTGTAAAGTAGAAAATTTAATAATGTCAAATTCTTCGGGGTCAGGTGCAATTCCTAACCGGCGGTAATAGCCCGCGAGCGCAAGCAGATCTGGTGAAATTCCAGAGCCGACAGTTAAAGTCTGGATGAGAGAAGAGAAAGATATCTTTACATAGCTTTGTTCTATTAAAGTTCTCGGAGAATTTTCTCTGAGAGCTTTTTTTATTATCAGAAATAAACTGATAGGTCAATCTATAATTATAGTGAAACACTTAAAATAGCTAAAGGAGAATCAGAATATGACCGACAAAGATTATATGCAACTTGCATTAAATCTGGCTCGACAAGCAGAAGGAAGGACAAGCCCTAACCCTATAGTAGGGGCTGTAATAGTAAAGGATGGAAAGATAATAGGAGAAGGATACCACCATTATGCTGGAGGTGCTCATGCAGAGGTTCATGCCTTAAAGGAGGCAGGAGAGGATGCTAAGGGGGCTACTGTTTATGTGACTTTAGAGCCTTGTTCCCATTATGGGAAGACCCCTCCCTGTGCTAATACTTTAATTAAAGCAGGGGTTAAGCGAGTAGTGATAGCTATGGAAGATCCAAATCCTAAGGTAGCAGGCAGTGGCATTGAGCTACTTAATCAGGCTGGAATTGAGACTGAGCTAGGGGTATTAGAGGATGAAGCTAAAAAAGTTAATGAAGTTTTTCTTAAATATATCAATACTAAAAAACCCTTTGTTATCTTAAAAAATGCTATGACCTTAGATGGTAAGGTAGCAACTAAAACTGGTGATTCCAAATGGATTAGTGGTGAAGAGTCTCGACATTTGGTTCATCAGTTAAGGGATAAAGTGGATGGGATCTTAGTTGGAATAGGAACAGTTTTAGCAGATAATCCCCGTTTAACGACCCGTTTACCAGAAGGTGGACAGGACCCAACAAGAATTGTTTTAGATAGTAGGTTGAGAATTCCATTGAATGCTGATATTATTAATCAAGAATCTGATGCTAAAACAATAATTGCTACTCTAAAGATCAGTGATGAAGATAAGAAGAGGAAGCTAATTGCAAAGGGAATAGAGATTATTGAAGCTGGAGAAGGAAATAATATAGATTTGAAGCTATTATTAGACTTACTAGCAGAAAGGGAGATAACAAGTTTATTGGTTGAAGGAGGAAGTCAAGTCAGCTCATCATTCTTAGAAGAAGGGCTAGTTGATAAATTATATTACTTTATTGCTCCTAAGATTATTGGAGGAAAAGAAGCTTTTTCTGTAGTTGGAGGAGAAGGTGTCAAAAAGGTTAGTGATGGAATTAAAATTGTCGATAAAGAGGTAAAATTAGTGGGGGAAGATATACTTGTAGTAGGATATCCAGAATACAATAGAAACTAACAATTTATAATTGAGAATTGGTAAATTCAAATTTAAAATCATTTGATTATAAATCGGACATTCTAAATGTAAATTAAGAAGGTGGTGAGTCGATGTTTACTGGTATTGTCGAAGAGCTAGGGAAGGTAAAGAGGATTCAACGAGGAAGTAAGTCTATTGTTTTGACGATAGAAGCAGCTAAGGTTTTAGAAGATGTAAGCTTAGGTGATAGTATTGCTACCAATGGTGTCTGTTTGACAGTAACTTCCTTTACGGAACAGGAATTTACTGTAGATGTAATGCCTGAGACAATGAGGCATTCTAGTCTGGGGGAGTTGAAGGTTGCTTCAGAGGTCAACTTAGAAAGGGCATTAAGGCTAGGAGATAGACTAGGTGGGCATTTAGTCTCTGGACATATAGATGGGCTAGGTACTATTACAGCCAAAAAAAGAGAGGATAATGCTACTGTGGTAACTATTGAAGCTTCGAATGATATATTAAAATATATCATTCATAAGGGTTCAATTGCTATTGATGGAGTCAGCTTGACGGTAGCTAATTTAGGTGAGAATAGTTTTGATATCTCATTAATCCCCCATACAAGCCAAGTTACCTTACTTGGCAAAAAGGAAGTTGGTGCTAAGGTTAATTTAGAAGTAGATATGATTGGTAAGTATGTAGAGAGAATGCTTGATTCTAAGAAAGATAACAATAATAAAAAATCAGATATAGATATGGAATTGTTAAAGGATAATGGTTTCTTATTGGCTTAAGTAGCTATTAATTAAGTGATAATAGCCAATAACTAATTAGAAGAGGTGAATAAGATGAAATTCAATAAAATAGAAGAAGCAATTGAAGATATTAAAGCAGGTAAGATGGTAATTGTAGTAGATGATGAAGAGAGGGAGAATGAAGGAGACCTATTAATGGCTGCTGAAAAGGCTACCCCTGAAAGTATTAATTTTATGGCTACATATGGTAAAGGTTTAATCTGTTTGCCAACCACAGCAGATCGTTTAAAAGAATTAGGCTTAAATCAGATGGTAGATAATAATACTGATAGTCATGAAACGGCCTTTACAGTATCTATAGACCATAAGGATACTACTACTGGAATCTCGGCTTTTGAAAGAGCAAAGACTATTCAGGCAGTAGTTGATTCTAAGACTAAACCTACTGATTTAGCTCGTCCTGGTCATATATTCCCTCTAAGAGCCAAAGATGGTGGAGTCTTAAGAAGGGCTGGACATACTGAAGCAGCAGTTGATTTAGCTCGTTTAGCTGGGCTTTATCCAGCTGGAGTAATCTGTGAGATTATGTCCGATGATGGAACTATGGCTAGAGTACCTGAGTTGATGGAATTTGCTAAAAAGCATAATTTAAAGATAATTACTATAGCAGATTTAATCAAGTATAGAATGAATAAGGATAGGTTGATTAGACCATTACCAGAAGTAAAGCTTCCAAGCAAATTTGGTGACTTTAGAGTAATTGGTTATGAGAATGATATTGATGATAAGTGTCATTTGGCTATTATCAAAGGTGAAGTAGAAGGAAAAGAGAATGTATTGGTGAGAGTCCACTCTGAGTGCTTAACAGGAGACGCTTTGGGGTCATTACGTTGTGATTGTCGTGATCAGTTGGCAGCCTCTCTAAAAAGGATTGAAGAAGAAGGAGAGGGCATAGTTTTATATATGCGCCAAGAAGGAAGGGGTATAGGCTTAGCTAACAAATTAAGGGCCTATCATTTACAGGATCTAGGTAGAGATACTGTGGAAGCTAATCATGAATTGGGCTTTGCTGATGATATGAGAGATTATGGAATAGGGGCACAGATATTGGCTGATTTAGGTTTGAGTAGTATTAGATTGATGACCAATAATCCTCGTAAAATTGTAGGACTAGAAGGGTATGGACTAAATATATTAGAAAGAGTACCCCATCAGGTGGAAGCTAATTGTGCTAATAAGGGTTATTTAGAGACTAAAAAAGAGAAGTTAGGGCATATGTTGGAGAATAATTAGTATTGTTGATAGTTGAATTTTAATATAATAAGTAAATAAAGGAGAGAAATAAAAAATGAATAACTTTGCTAAATCATATGAAGGAAAATTAGTAGGAACAGGACTTAAATTTGGGATTATAGTGGGAAGGTTTAATGAATTCATCTCTAGTAGGTTATTAAGTGGAGCATTGGATGCATTACAGCGCCATGGAGTAAAGGAAGAGGATATAGAGGTTGCTTGGGTCCCTGGAGCTTTTGAAGTTCCTTTAGTGGCTAAAAGAATGGCAAATACAAATAAGTATGATGCTATTATCTGCTTAGGTGCGGTAATTAGAGGTGCTACACCACACTTTGATTATGTCTGTGCAGAAGCATCTAAAGGTATAGCTAAGGTGAGCTTAGACAGTGGATTACCAGTGATGTTTGGAATTATTACAACAGATACAATTGAACAGGCTATCGAGCGAGCTGGCACTAAGGCAGGAAATAAAGGCTGGGAAGCAGCTGTTGGAGCACTAGAGATGGCAAATTTAATGAATCAATTTTAAGGTTTTAAATAAGGTAAGGTGAGCAAAATGCTCACCTTACTTTTATTAATTTTCAGTGGAATATCTTTTCTTTTTGTGCCTTTTATCCTTTCTTCCTCTTTTATCATCATATTTTCTAGGATACCTTCCCATTTATTATAGTCACCCCTTTCCTGTTAATCCTATAGTATGTGATTGATCAGGAAATAGTTACTAAAAAGGTATATTAAATTAATGAAATCTATATATAAAATTATCAATCAATGGGATATAAGATGAAATTTTTACTTTATATTATTACTCTGGAATTGGACGAGAAGTTCTCTCTCCATAACTATGGCGATGTCCATCATTAAGACTTGTTTCTCCTGCCATTTCATGGGTATGACCACGTCTAGTTCTAATTGCTGGTCCAGTTCTACCACGATAATGATGCTGGTGCCCATCATCTGTTGTAGTTACACCTTGATAATTGTGGTAATGGGTATCTCCATTATGGATAGGTCTACCTGTTTGACCTTCAAATCTATGGCGATGTCTATCATCATAAGAGGTTATACCACGATAGTTATGCACATGCTGTCTTCCTTCAGGTTCAGGTAGGTCTGGGAAGTCTGGAAAGTCTGGAAAGTCCGGAAAATCTGGATTTTCGTTCTTTGGTCTTCGTCGATAGTCAGAATCCCTTGAATTTCTTCTACGTTCTCTATCTCTACGATATCTGCCCACTTAAATCCCTCCTTTCTTAAGATTATGATATGGGATAAATCTTAGTTGGTTACAAATTTATAAAGATAAGATATTAGTTATCAGTCTTTGTTGCTAATTTTGATAATTGGATTGGAAGTCTTACTTTGATAACTGTGTCTATGATTATCTTCAAACTCTGTTTTTCCATCAAGTATGTGGGTATGACCCAAAAGATTTGGAATTGCTGGTCCAGTTCTTCCTTGGCAACTATGCCTGTGCCTTTCAACAACATCAGTTGTAGAGTGGTAACCATGATAGTGGGTGTTATTCTCATAGATAGGTGGTCCAGTAACCGCCTCATAATTATGGTCATGTCTATCTTCGTTAGAAGTAGTCCCCCTATATCTATGTAGGTGGTATATTCTATCTCTAACAGGTCTTTCACCATCATCAGGGTAATTTCCCATTCTAATCCCTCCTTTTCTCATTTATAATATGTTTATCAATATTTGAGTGTTACTTTTCTTGGTTAATAAATATTAGTTGTGTTTGATTGAAGTTTACTGATATTGAATTTGAGAATTAAATTTAAGATATAAATTATCATATTGTATAATTATCAAATTCAACTGAATTCCAATTGAATGCATATCTGGATAATGATAAAATAAGGATAAATAAGAAGATCTAAATAGTATTTGTTAGTATGAAAAAAATGTCTTTTTTCTATCTTTATATTCTAATATATTAATTATAATTAAGGAGGATTTGAATTGATAAATAAAACTATAAAAATATGGGAAGATAATTCTTTAGAAAGTAAAGAAGGTGTTTTTGAGCCTACTTTAGAGACCTTTATCTTAGCTGGAGATAAAAAGAGAGGTGCTGTTCTAATCTGTCCTGGTGGAGGATATGAATATACCTCTGAGAGAGAAGCTGAACCAATAGCCTTACAGTTTAACTCTGCAGGGTTTCATGCTTTCGTTTTAGATTATAGCGTAGCTCCTAACAAGCATCCTCAGCCCTTACTTGATTTATCACGTGCAATCTGTATAATTCGAGAAAATGCTGATGAATGGAAGGTAGATTTTCAAAATGTTGCGGTATGTGGTTTTTCAGCTGGAGGTCATCTTGCAGCTAGTCTAGGTGTACATTGGGAAAAGCCATATCTAGATGTTCCAGGAATTGAAATTGGAATGAATAAGCCTAATGCCTTAATATTATCTTATCCTGTTATTACGGCTGGAGAATTTGCTCACCAAGGCTCTTTTAATAATCTCTTAGGAGCTGAGCCTGATGTAGAATTATTAAAGGAGATGTCTCTAGAAACTCAAGTCAATGAAAAACTACCACCAACATTTATTTGGCATACCCTTGAGGATATATCTGTACCAGTAGAAAATAGTCTGTTATTTGTCCAACAGATGCGTAAAAAGAAGGTACCTTTTGAATTTCATCTCTATCCTAAGGGTCCTCATGGTCTATCATTAGCAACTGAAGAGACAGATAATGGTCAGATGGGTACTTACCCCCATGTAGCTACCTGGATGAAGCTCTGTATAGAGTGGTTGGAGGAAGTATTTAAATAGAGTCTGATATGAGATTAAGAGAAAGGTTGATATAGTAGATAGATTTAAAGTGTGGATAAACCTTATTAAAATATGAAGAAATTCTTTTAATAATGGATAAGTTAATAAGCAGAGGAGTGAGAATAAATGAAGAATCTAAAAAGTAGTAATCAAGCAGAAGAAATATTAGAAATATTAAAAGATACATATGATAAGCCACAGACGGTATTACATTATAGTAATCCCTTTGAGTTATTGATAGCTGTAATTATGTCAGCTCAGACTACCGATAAACAGGTAAATAATGTTACTAAAGATTTATTTAAAAAATTTAAAACTCCAGAAGATTTTGCTGCCTTAGAGCCAGAAGGGTTAGAGGAGCATATTAAGGGGGTTGGTTTATATAGAAATAAGAGCAAGTATATTATAAAGGCTTGTCAGATGCTAATAGATGAGTATGATGGTCAAGTGCCCAAAGAGCGAAAAGAGTTAATGAAGTTACCAGGAGTAGGGCGAAAGACGGCTAATGTAGTGACTAGTATTATCTTTGGTAAGGATGCTATTGCTGTTGATACTCATGTCTTTCGAGTTTCAAATCGGATTGGTTTAGCTGATAGTGACAATGTACGAGGAACTGAAGAGGATTTAATGGAGGTTATTCCCCAAAAGTTATGGTCACCTGCTCACCATTGGTTGATATTCCATGGGCGAAATATCTGTAAAGCAAGGCGACCTAAATGTTTTGAGTGTCCTGTCAAAAAGTACTGTAATTACTATCAAGAACTTGATGAGGCAGCAGAAGATTTAAGCTAGCTCTTCTAAACTATAGATAAAACTTAAAATCTCTGCTACCACAGTATAGAGCTCTTCAGGTATCTCTTCACCCAACTGTAGTTGCAATAGTACTTGTACTAAATCTCTGTCTTCTTTGATAGGGATTTCACATTCTTTAGCTTTTTTGATAATTTCTTCTGCCAACTCTCCTCGTCCTTTAGCAATCACAATTGGTGCAGAGTTCTCTACTGAATCATATTTTAAAGCAACAGCTTCTTCTTGTATTTCTTTCTTATTCTTCTTCAATTTAAATCACCTACTTTCAAACTTGATAGTTGGGAATTGAAAGGTTTTAAGTTTATCAAATTTTAAAATCTACATTGGTCATTTTGATACCTTCTTCATTCTTTGTAATTATTTCTGGCTCTGATAGTTTACAATGAAGATAATTTACTTGATAGTTACTATTGGCTAAATTTGTCCTTAATTGATTTAAATTTTCCTGTAATAACCTTAAAGTTTTAGGATTATCAGTATTCAATAACCCATTAATCTGTTTATCCTTAATCTTGAGCTTAATTTCTACATCGCCAAGTTTGGCGGTTCTGACTGCAAAAGATAAATTTAAGTCATTATTCTCTGAAGAGTTTCTCTTACTTTCTTGGTCAATTTGGATTTCAGCTAAATTAATATTCTCTTCGATAAAAAAAGGTAAGAAGAGAGTTGTTAAGTCGTTATTATAATTAAGTGTTCTATGAGTAAGTAGTTGTTTTAGTAGTTTATCACTACTTTGAGATATCTCTTCAGAATTATTTCCTGTGAGATGAAATAGAGCCTTTAAGAGTTTATCTGCCTTATCATTATTGGAGTTTATAGTTGTTAAAGAATCTTTTAAGTTCTCTATTGTTAAGTTATTTTGGGTAATTATTTTTGGGATTAATTCTTCTTTGACCAACTTCTTTAAAATCTTGACTTCTTCTTTAGAAGAAAGGCTGAGTTTCTTACTTAAAATATTAAACTCCCTTTTAGATAAGGATTCCTTAATTTCAAGAAGTATCTTTGGATTCTCGTCAATTATTTCTCTAATTTTAGGAAAGATTAAGGTAAAAGAATCGGTTTTGGACTCCTTAGTTAGCAAAGTGGAGACTAACTTTTCTATTGATGTACTTAGATTATCTGAATCTGTAAGTTTTAGCTGAGAGAATAAATTCCTTAAAGCTTGGTTGTTAGTAGGTAATTGTAGTTTTTTAAGTAATGTTGTAATTTCTATTTGCTTAAAATCATAGGTAGAAATCTCTTTAGAGATACTAATGAAGTTCTCTTTGTTTATCTTTATACCAAATTTCAACATTGATTTTAAAATCTCTTTATTCTTGGAATTATCTTCTAGTTTAAATTCCTTAAGAAGATTATTTTTATTTTGAGAGGTTTCCTGCTTATTATTAATATTAGTTAAAGTATCTTTACTGCTCCAATTAATCAGCTCCTTTAATAAATTATCTTTTAAGTTAGTATTTTCCTTAAATAATTTGAAGAATTTAATATTAAGAGGGAGGTTTAACTTCTTTAATAATAAGGCAACCTTTATTTTAGTTTGGAGATCCTCTGTAGAAGAATTATCTTCAAAGCTATCGAGAAATTTACTAATATCTGCAAAGAAATCTTCTTTTAAAGGCATATTTGTCTTAATGAGTTCTATCAAAATGGCTTTATTAGTTTTATTTAATTCTAACTTTAAATTATGTAGTAATTCGTCGATAGTTAAAGAATTCTTCTTATATTGACCTATATCTTCTTTAATTGAATTTGACATTTTATCCTTATTTAAGTTATACTTATTTAGTATTGGACTATTATTTATTCTAATCATAACATCACCTCGTAAGATATTCAAAGTATCTATAATTTTTAGATTTTTCAATAATCATTTATAGACTTTATATTTATTATAGTAAAGAAAGTTAAGTAATAAATAATACATCAGAATCTATCCTAATAATTCTAAATTATAAGACTAATTAACTTAAATATTTAATTGGACAAGTACTAAGAAGGTAATGGAATCTCCAATCAATTAGAGGGAATAACAATTACTTTCTTACTCAATAGATTCTATATTTTTAGTTACAAACCTTCTTTAAAATAACAAATCATTTGTTTTAGATTTTAAGTTGAATTCAAGGCTTGAAGAGTTTCAGGGAATTTCGTAATTATTATGGTCAGTAATTATTTTGCGAAATTAACTGATTTTAATAAGTTTGATAAGTGGGGGCTGATTCATCTAATGTTAAATTTGGCTATAGATAAATATCAGGAATTTAAGATTAGTAACTGTGATATAAAGAATATATTTATCTCATTAGGCTGTTTGGTTGTAAAGAACTATTCAGAGATTATCTTAAATTATGATCATAAATTAAATGTTGATATAAAAGATTTGTTGACTTTAGTAATTAATAATCTGTTACTCTGTAATCAACTTCAAAATCGTATCTTTAACTTAAAAGAAGAGGTTGCTAATGTGGAATTGAAGTTTGAAAATTTGGTCTATTTAAATCTAAAGACTAAAGAAAATGCAGAAGAACAGAAGGTACGTTTAGAGAGATCTCTTAAATTAAAAGAGAAGAGGCTATTTCAACTTAACCAAGAGAACATTAATATATTACTAAGTATTGGTAAATGGTTTTATGAAGAAAAATTACTATTAGAAAAGAAAGAGTTCAGTCAATTGTACAAGCATTTAGATTATCTATTAACTGAGAATAAGGAGAATCTGGATTGGAAGGGAATTTTAGTAGAAGAATTAGATGAAAAAAAGGCTAATTTATATAATTTAATACAACCTTATCCTAATTTCTTAGTATAATTAAGAGAATAAAAAATTAGTAAAACCAGTAAATCTACTGGTTTTTTATTATTAAGCTATACAGGAGTGGTTTGATGCTGTTTTATTCCAAGGAACAATTGGAGTTATTTGATGAGAAAGGTGAAAGTAGATTTAAATCATTAGAAGAACTAAAATCTATAGCTACTAAATGCCAACGTTGTTCTTTATGTGATAAGGCTAAACAGGTTGTTTTTGGTAATGGTAATTCTAAAGCGGGTCTGATGTTAGTAGGAGAAGGACCTGGTGCTGATGAGGACAAAGAAGGAATTCCTTTTGTAGGTAAGGCAGGGCAACTATTAAATAAGATATTAGATGCTGCTGAGATTGAACGTGAGGATATTTATATTACTAATGTGGTTAAGTGTCGTCCTCCTGGAAATCGCCAACCTACATTTGATGAGATGAAGAGCTGTCTCTGGATTTTAGCACAGGAGATTAGATTGGTCAACCCTAAGATTATAGTTCCTTTGGGGTCAACTGCATTACGTGGATTATTAGACCCAAAGGGGCGTATTACTAGGATTAGGGGAAGATGGTTTGAGTCTAAGGGTTATTATTTTCTACCTACATTTCATCCTGCAGCATTATTAAGAGATGAAAAGAAGAAGCTACCTGTTTGGAAGGATTTTTTAAAGATAAAGAAAGCTTATAATAGATATTTAGAGCTGAAAAATCAAGGAGAAGAAGTATAAGTTATAGTCAAGAAATAATTAATGAATAGAAAATAAATTTCCGAATTCTTATATAAATTCCATAATTTTTAGTTTGACATAAAGTAGAGATTGCTTTATAATTAAGATATCAAATCAAATAAATAACTTCTTAGTGTTCCCCGATAGCTCAGTTGGTAGAGCAGATGGCTGTTAACCATCGAGTCGCAGGTTCGAGTCCTGCTCGGGGAGCCATTTTATTTTTTGCAGGACTATTTAAAATTGATATAGAATATATTAAGTAGGCAAGTAATTATAATCTTACAGTTACTTAATTTATTGGGAGAAGATTATTCATATTGTGAAAACGTTTTCAGGATAGAAGGGGGCTTGATTATGTTAAAGGAGGCAGTTTATCATCAACCTTATGGAAATTATGCTTATCCAATAGCTGATGATAAACTATTTATACAGTTAAGGGCAAAAAAGGGAGATTTGAAGAAGGTACATGTAGTCTATGATGAGAGATTTAGAGATTGGGATAGTAGTTCACCACGTTTTACTCTTAAGTTGGACAGGTATAGTTCAGATGAATTCTTTGATTACTTTAGAGCAGAGATGCAGTTTTCCAAAAAGAGATTTAAATATTATTTCTTATTAGATGATGGTACAGAGCAGTTTTATTATTCTAGTTATGGTTTTGCCAAAGATGTGATAGATTATAATGGATGTTTTCAATATACATATATTTGTGAAAAGGATTATTTTGATATACCTAGCTGGGTTAAAGATGCAGTATTCTATCAGATATTTCCTGATAGATTCTGTAATGGAAATTCAAATATTAATCCTGATAATCTCACAGATTGGGGTGAGATGCCAAAATGGTGTTCTTTCTATGGGGGAGATTTGGCAGGGATTATTCAGAAATTAGATTATTTAGGGGAGCTAGGTATTACAGCAATCTACTTAACCCCTGTCTTTAAATCTTCTACTAACCATAAGTATAATACTATAGATTATATGGAAATTGATCCAGAGTTTGGTGATATAGATACATGTAAAGAGTTAGTTAATCAGGCTCATCAACGTGGAATTAAGATTATCTTTGATGGAGTATTTAATCATACAAGTGATGAATTTTTTGCTTTTCAAGATATAATAGAGAAAGGTGAAGATTCAAAATATAAAGATTGGTATTATATTTATGATTTTCCTGTAAAGAAAGCTCCTAGTTTAACTAGAGAGATAGCAAATGAGGTTATAGAGAAGCTACTTCAACCAGATCCAATAAGCTTAGATGGTTTGAAAGAGGAGATAGTTGTTCAATTACAGATAGAGAGTAAAGAGGATAGGGATTATGTTTTAGGTTTGGTAGATTATCTTATAGAACAGAGTAACAAGGGTGAAGATATCTCTAAATTAGATAGTCATGAGCTCTGGAAAAGAGCAGCTGAGGTTGATGAATTGGCAAAGATTATCTATCCTAATTATGAAACCTTCGCTAATGGTGTTTGGAAGATGCCTAAGTTGAAGACTGCTAATCCAGAAGTAAGGGAGTATTTATTGGAGGTAGCTAGATATTGGATTGAAGATATAGGGATAGATGGTTGGAGATTAGATGTTGCTGATGAGGTTGACCATTATTTCTGGAGAGAGTTTAGAAAGGTAGTAAAAGAGGCTAACCCTGAAGCCTATATTGTAGGAGAGGTATGGAATGATGCAACCCCTTGGTTGGGTGGAGAAGAATTTGATGGTGTAATGAACTATCTATTTGCAACATCAGTTTGGGATTTCTTCTGTAGAAGGAAGATTAATGTTAATACTTTTGAGGATAGGCTATCTAAGGTTAGAACATTATATAAGTTGCCTGCTCAGTTAGCATCATTGAATTTAGTAGATAGCCATGATACAGAGCGTGTTTTAACTATTTCAGATGGTGATAAAGAGCGTCAAAGGTTAGCGGTAGCATTCCAGATGACCTATATAGGTGCTCCAATGGTTTATTATGGTGATGAGCTAGCTATGGAAGGTGGAAGTGATCCTGATTGTAGACGAACAATGATTTGGGATGAAAAGAAGCAGGACAGAGAGATGTTTGACTGGTATAAAAATTTAATTGTTATCAGAAAAGATAATCCAGCTTTAAGGACTGGTGATTTTACCTTAATAAAGAAGGATGCAATTAATAATATATATGCCTTTACTCGTAAAAAGGGTAATAATCAATTATTGATTATCTTTAATAATAGTAATTTAGTTACCCAGTTAGAGTTTGACTTAGAAGAGTTAAATATAGATACAAGTTTATTTATAGAGTTATTATCTAATAAAGAGTATCAAGTAGAAGATAATAAGATTAAAATTAATCTGGAAGGTTATAGTGTAGCTATTTTAAAGGTAGATAATAATGAGTAGCTAGTGATGAGCTATCACTAGAGAAATGAAAAATAATATAAGTTAAAGCACTAGATTAAAATCTAGTGCTTTAACTTATATGAACACTATCTAAACTTCATACTCAAACTTAACTTTAATCCACTTTTGAAAATTCTATAATTAAATTTGTTATTTTGGGGTAAATTAATCAATGATAGTAAAGAGATAATAAAAAACATTAACACAATAATATTACTACAGCTTACTCTTTAGAAACTATCATTAATTAAGGTGGGATAATAAATTATGCAAGATTTAGACTACTATAAGAAGAAGTTATTATGGGAAAAACAGAGTATGTTGCATCAGATAGGTGAGGTTGATGACAAAGGATATGAAGGCTTAGGTCATAGCTTAAGATATTCAACAGGAGAATTATCCTTTTATGATAATCATCCTGCCGATCAGGGTACTAATACTTTTGATAGGGCTAAAGATATTGGTATACGTGGTAATGCTCAATTGATATTGCAGATGATCGATGATGCTCTAGATAAGATTGAAACAGGGCAGTATGGTCATTGTGACTCTTGTGGTAAAGAGATTAATCCCGAGAGATTAGAGGCTATGCCATATAGTACCTTCTGCTTTGACTGTAAGTCCAAAAGTGAATTAAGAATTGGTACAAATGGACACAATTCACGACCAATTGAAGAAAATGCTATAGACTCTCTTCATAATGGAAACCCATTTGCTATGAATGATGATATTGGAGCTACTGGTGGAGAGTCTAAAGATTATAATGGCTATGATGGTGAAGATGCTTGGCAGGATGTAGCACAATATGGTACATCTAATACCCCCTCAGACATTCTTGGAGCAGTCAATTATGATGACACTTATATTGATGCTGATGAAGACCAAGGACTGGTCGATTGGGGTGATGAAATTATGGATAAAAGTTTGGGTGATGGTGAAGTCATAGATAAAGATGATCAGCTCACAGGTCAAAGGCAGAAGAGAAGAAGAAAAGAATGGGAGTAAGCACTAGCTTGCTCTCTTGTTTTTTCATGCTAATTATGCTAAAATGTTATATGTTCTTTTGAATCGGTCATAATTTAATATATAAGGCTGATATGAACAATTTTAGTAGATGGAGTTGAAGATGATGATTATTTTTATCATATTTTTAGCAACTGTAGTTTTAGACCAAGTTACAAAGTATTTGGTCTTAGATAATTTTAATTTAGGAGAATCTATACCAATCATTCAGAATATCTTTCATTTAACTTATGTACAGAATAGAGGGGCTGCATTTGGAATTTTACAGAACCAATTACCTTTCTTTATAATCATTACTTTAGCAGTATTAGCATTATTATTTTATTTTTATCGCCAATTACCATTAGGAAGTAGCTGGAATAAGATTGCTTTAGGGATGGCTTTAGGTGGTACTATCGGTAACTTTATTGACAGAGTCAGGTTGGGATTTGTAGTTGATTTTTTTGATTTTAGAGTTTGGCCTGTCTTCAATATTGCAGATTCAGCAATTGTAATCTCAGTAATAATCTTTAGTTATTGGATTTTAATTGTTGACCAAGGGGAAGAATAGATTAGTCTGAGTTTTAATTGAACTTATACTTAAATTTAAATTTGTTAGACGGAGTGATAAATGATGAGGGATAAACGAGAATTTGTAATTGAAGCTGATTATACTAATAAAAGAGTAGATAAATTTTTATCTAAGAATAATGATGACTTATCAAGAAGTTATTTACAAGAGTTAATTGATGATGATAAGGTTTTAGTCAACGGAAGTCCTGTTAAAAAGAGTTATAAGTTAGCATTAGGTGATAAGCTAGAGTTACTTGTCCCAGAACCTGAAGAGTTGGAAGTAAAGGCTGAAAATATTCCTTTAGATATTATCTATGAGGATGATGATATAATTGTTATCAATAAACAACCTAATTTGGTGGTTCATCCTGCACCTGGTAATGAAGATGGTACTTTAGTTAACGCATTATTATACCATTGTGATAACCTATCAGGAATTAATGGGGTAATTAGACCAGGAATTGTACACAGACTAGATAAGGATACCTCTGGAGCAATGGTGGTTGCTAAAAATGATGAAGCTCATCTTAATTTAACAGAGCAATTTAAAGAGCGGGATACTAAAAAGGTATACTTGACTTTGGTAGAAGGAAAAGTTAAGTATAAAAAAGGTAAGATAGATGCTGCTATTGGACGTGATCCTAAAAATAGAAAGAAGATGGCTGTTACCAGTAAAAATAGTAAGAAAGCAGTCTCTACATTTAAAGTCCTTAAACGTTATACTAAACACTCACTGGTAGAGGTCAATTTGGAGACAGGAAGAACCCATCAGATTCGTCTACATATGGATTATATGGGGCATCCAGTTGTTGGTGATGAGCTATATGGATATAATCAAAAGACTTTAGATGTGAAACGGCAGATGTTACATTCTCATCTATTAGGTTTTTATCACCCAAGAACAGGAGAATGGGTTGAGTTTGAAGCACCTTTATTAGATGATATGAGAGAAGTTTTAGATAGTCTTGAATAAAGATTAAGAAGATTGGGTAATCTTGTTGACATAAGTAAATTTATTTGATATACTTTCCTAGACAAGAAGAAATAATGACGTTTTTAAAACCTTTTTAAATTAGTCCAGTGAGGCTAGTAAGGGGAGTGGAGATTTAGTTATAAATTTCTTATTAGTTATAACTAAAGTTTATTTAGATTATCCAGCCTTCTTACTAGTAAGAAGGCTTTTATAGTTTCAGAGATTATTCTGCTTAGGAGGAATAAGAATGGAGTTAAAAGTAAAAAAGGAATTGATAGATAGTGATGGGATTAGACGTGCTTTGACCCGTATCTCCCATGAGATAATTGAAAAGAATGAAGGGTTAGAAGATGTTATAATCATTGGAATTAGAACTCGTGGAGTTCCTCTAGCCCAAAGGATTGTTAGTAAGTTAGAAGAGATTGAAGGAAAGAAGGTTCCTAAAGGTATCTTAGATATTACTTTATATCGTGATGATTTGACTACTATTGCTAATCAGCCTATCGTTCATCAGACAGAAATTCCTGTAGATATCACTGATAAGAAGGTCATTTTAGTAGATGATGTACTTTATACTGGTAGAACTGTCCGCTCTGCTTTAGATGCTTTAATGGATTTAGGTAGACCTAAGAGTATACAATTAGCTATCCTAGTAGATAGAGGTCATCGTGAACTTCCCATTAGAGCTGATTTTGTTGGAAAGAATCTACCTACATCCAAGTCTGAAGTAATTAGTGTTAATCTTAAAGAGGTAGATGGTAAAGATGGAGTAATTTTAAAAGAGTATAATAAGTAATAGTCCTTTTTAAAGTAGTCCTGCGAGGCTATAAGGGGAGTTATAGAGAGCTTTTAGCTGAATATAACCATATTAGTTTCTTCTAAACCCTTTGTCTCACAGGCTTAGGGATTTTTTATATTAAACAAACATTTAGGAGGAGATAACTATGGTTAAAGAAAGGTTAGCAAAAGATAATATAACTTTATCTAAAGGTTTAATATTGGCAATACAGCATCTATTTGCAATGTTTGGTTCTACAGTATTGGTTCCAACCTTGACTGGTTTAAATCCAGCTGTAGCTCTGTTTACTTCTGGAGTTGGAACTTTGATCTTTCATCTAATTACTAAGGGGCAAGTACCTGCTTACTTAGGTTCTTCATTTGCATTTATCGGCCCAATCATTGCAGCCCAAGAAGGTTATGGTTTACCAGCAGCTTTACTTGGTTGTTTTGTGGCAGGTCTAATTTATATTGTGATGTCAGCTGTAATTCATAAGATTGGAACAGATTTTATCGATAATTATTTACCACCTGTAGTAGTAGGTCCTGTAATTATGACTATCGGGTTAGGCTTAGCTCCAGTAGCTAAAGATATGGCAATGACTCACCTACCAACAGCAATCTTTACTTTGGCAGTGACTATTGGAGTAAGTGTCTTAGGAAGAGGAATCTTTAAAGTAATTCCAATTTTACTGGGGATTATCAGTGGATATATCTTTGCATCCTTTAATGGTTTAGTAGATCTTTCAGCAGTAAAAGCAGCTAGTTGGTTTGCCCTACCAGAGTTTAATTCAATCTTTGCTTTAGATTCTTGGGGAGCAGGTATTTCAGCTATCGCTTTAATTGCTCCAGTAGCAATTGTAACTATGGTAGAGCATTTGGGAGATGTTCTAGCATTATCCAAAACTGTAAACAAGAACTTTATTGAAGAGCCAGGATTGCATAGAACATTATTAGGTGATGGAGTTGCTACAGCCTTTGCTTCTTTAGCAGGAGGTCCACCTAATACAACTTATGGAGAGAATATAGGGGTATTGGCTTTAACAGGGGTTCATAACCCAGTGATTGTAGAGATGGCAGCAGTGATAGTTTTGGCTATGAGTTTTATTCAAAAGATAGGTGCTTTGATTCAGACCATTCCTCAAGCTGTAATGGGTGGAATTGTAATCTTACTCTTTGGAATGATAGCATCTATTGGACTTAGAACTTTAATAGATAACAAGGTTGATTTGAGTATAAATAGAAATCTAGTTATTGTTTCAACAATCTTAGTTATTGGAATCAGTGGAATACCTTTAACAATAGATTTTATAGCTATATCTAAGTTTTTACACTTAGATAATGTAGCGATAATTCAGACTATTGTAAATCAGATTAAAGTGTTAGAATTTCAAGGGATGGGCTTAGCAGCTATGGTTGGTATAGCACTTAACATCCTATTACCTAGAATTAAAAAGTCATCTAATAAAAAAGTTAAAAGAGAAGATGTAGCTTAATAAAAAAAATCTCCAATTTAAATTGGAGATTTTTTTAATTTTGTTCAATATAAAAGGAGGATTTCTGTTCTTTTTGCCTAATATTGTAAAAAGTAATATATTAAAATATAAAGGTGGTTGAATTGAAAGTTATGGTAGATGGGACAAAGGGACAGAGATTTAATTATGTAAACTTGATATTGACTTTAATATTGAGTATTAATTTATTACTGACATTCTGGGAAGGTTCCAATTCTCTCTTTGGTGGAAGTAATTATTTGAGTGGAATATTGATAGAAATCCTATTTGCTTTTATTTGTTGGAATATATTTGCTATATTAATAAATAAAGCTGCCTATAATAGAAAGTTATTCTTTTTGTTGGTGCTAGATACTCTATTGTTGATAAGTATAATTATTTTAAAGTACTCTTTAGGATTCTTTCAACTAGAAGGAGAGTTATTTGAGTTTAGTTATCATCTTTATTATTTCTTGAAAGGAGCATTATATCTATATTTTTTTAAAGTTACATTTGGTAAAAATCCCTTTAAAAGTAACTTAGGTAAAGAAGAATCTGAGGTCAATCAGCTAGAATTGAACTCATATAAGAGGGATATTAAGAGATTAAAGATGGAAAGGCATGACTTTAAAAATCAATTACAGGTTATTTATACTATGTTAGAGTTGGATAAGGTCGATAAGGTAAAAAACTACTTAAAAGAGTTATGCTCTGATTTAGAGGAGGTTAAAGAGAGTTTGGTAGAGGATTCTTTATTACCTGTGGTATTATTACCTAAAAGAGAAGAAGCTAGACGAGCCGGAATAGATTTTGAGGTTAAATCGACTGCTAATTTAGAGCAGATTGCTCTACCACAGAAGAAACTCTTTAGAATATTATTCAATTTAATAGATAATGCTCTAGATGTCTTGGACAAATCTTCACAAGATAATAAGTTTATTGGGGTTAAATTATTAGATAAACAAAATAGGATAGATTTGGTTGTACAAAATAATGGACCTACTATTCCACAGAGTCTATTAGCTAGTATCTTTGAGGCGGGGTACTCTACTAAAGGTGAAGATAGAGGATTTGGTCTCTATATAGTTAAGAGCTTATTAGAAGAGTATGGGGGCAAGATTAATGTTACAACTAAGGAGGATTTTATAACAGAATTTATCTGTACCTTGCCTAAGGTTCAGAGGACCTAAGCTAATTTGAATTTACTTTTATTTACAGATGTTTTCTTTTAGTTAGATAATTTAATATTTAATCATAAATTGTTAAAATATTTTCATTTTATGCAGGGGAATGTTTAAACTCTGTCGAATGTTGCATGTTAAGTCGGTATTATTAAGAAATAAGATGGTGATTTTATGGAATATAGTTTAACAGGTTATAAAAGTCTAAGAAGATATCTTGATATTCTTTCTCTAGTTTTGATACCTTTTTTAGTATTGAAAGGTTTATTTATTTTCAAAGAGGATATGAATATTTCTCAAAGCTTTCTTCTAAATATATTAGATTTTAATTCTTTAGAAGGGATATTAGAGTTATTAATTTCATTAATATGTATCAATGTCTTTTTATTACTGGTCTTTTCTTATCGTCATAATAATAATGTAAAGAGTCTATTTATTTCTATAACGTTCTTGTTTGCAGGTTTGATGAATTTAATTCACTCTATCTTGGTCTTTAATAACTCTTATTTAAAATATAATAGTAGTTCAGAGGTCTTTGCAGTCAGTACTAGACTAATAGTGGTCTTTGCTATTTTATTAAGTTGGTTGATTAAAGATAAGAAAGAGAGAAATAAATATTATCTTTATTCTACTATCCTATTTAGTTTATTATCATCCTTTATTATCTTTTATTTAACTTTTAAGATATGGCTTTCCTTTGCAAATGTCATGCCTTTAGTTAAGTTATTATTAACTTTAATGATAGTCATAAATATATATATCTATATTAAAGGGTGCGTATCTTACAAGAAAGAGCTTAGTTTTTACATATTTAAGGGGTTTATATTTTTACTATTTTGTGAGAGTTTAGCACTCTTTAAAGTTGAAGTCTTTAGCCTATCATATTGGCTGTTACATATATATAAATTTCNTAAATTTAACTAGCACAACGCGTAAATTTATTGCTTTTTCTTATTTCTTTAAAAATATCTTTATTAAGGAGATTAGTGATGGTATATTGGCTAAACAGGAGTTAGAATTACAGTATACTAAGTTAAAACTGAAAGAGGATAAGATTAAGGAGCTTAGAATACAGCGCCATGACTTTAGGAATGAATTACAGACTATATATACAATGTTGCAATTAGATAGGGTCAAAGAGGCTAAAGATTATATTAAAGGTACCTATTTAGATTTAGATAAGGTGGATTCAGATTTAGAGGAAGATAATATTATACATAGTGTCTTTATGTCTAAAAAGAAGGAAGCTGAAGACAAGGGGGTTGATTTTGAACTATTACTTGATAGTGATTTATCAAATGTTGCCATGCCATTAAATAAGGTCTTAAAGATATTATTTAATTTAATAGATAATGCTTTTGATGTCTTGGTTAAACTGCCTAGGAAGGAACGAAAGTTAACAGTTTCATTGTTTGATAAAGGAAATGGTATTGATATTATTATCCATAATAATGGTCCTGCTATCTCTCAAAGTCTTTTAAATAATATCTTTGAGCCAGGCTATTCTACTAAAGGAGAAGGTAGAGGCTTTGGTTTGTATATAGTTAAGACCTTATTAGAAGAGTATGATGGTAAGATTGATGTCGAAAGTAAAGAAGGAATTGGTACAAAATTTATCTGTAACTTGCCTAAAATATAAGAAAATGTAGAAAAAAGTTGACAGTAAATCGATGATGTGATAATATTCTATTAATAACAAAATGATAGTTTCTTTTAAATTAGTCCTGTGAGACTAGTAAAGGAAGTAGTTTTAACTGTTAATTTAATGTTACAAAGATATTGTAATCTGGTATACATTCAATTAAGAGTTAAGCTTATTAAAAGGTCTTCTTACTAGTTTAAGCTGGTGGGGGGATTTTTTTATACCATTAGTAATTTAACTGATATTTTAAATTTTTAAAAATTGAATATTTACCTTTAAGTTAATCCAGAGAGATTAGCAAGGTCTAAAACTAATATTTAGGATTAGTATATCTTTTGCTATAAATCCTTGATAAAAAAGTCCCTTGCCAATCTTCTGGCAGGGGATTTTTTATATTTAGACAATTAGATTATTTTTAATTTTTATAATAAAAATTGGAGGTGCTATAATGGGATTGAAAGATAAAGATTTATTAGGGTTAGAAAATATCAGTAAATCAGAAATAGAGCTAATTTTAGAGACTGCAAAATCGATGAAAGATATCTTAAAGAGACCAATTAAAAAGGTTCCTACCTTGAGGGGGAAGTTGATCGTTAATCTCTTTTATGAGCCAAGTACAAGGACAAGCTCATCCTTTGGGCTAGCTGCTAAGAGTTTAAGTGCTGATACCATGAACTTGTCAGTTAAGAGTAGTAGTGTAACTAAAGGAGAGAGCTTGGTTGATACAGCTAAGACATTAAAGGCTTTAGGAGCAGATGCAGTAGTAATTCGCCATGGAATACCAGGATCAGCAAAATTATTAGCTGAAACTATAGATATGCCGGTCTTGAATGCTGGAGATGGTGCCCATGAACATCCCACTCAGGCTTTATTAGATATGTATACTATTAAAGAGAAAAGGGGTAAGATAGAAGGGCAGAAGGTTGCTATTGTAGGTGATATCAAGCATAGTCGAGTAGCACGCTCAAATATTTGGGGATTGACCAAATTAGGTGCTGAGGTAAGATTGATTGGACCAAGTACTCTAATTCCAGTTGGAATAGAACAGATGGGAGTTAAAGTCTATAATAATTTAGAAGAGGGGATAGAAGGTGTAGATGTAATCAATCTACTGAGAATACAGAGAGAACGCCAGGATAAAGGATATTTCCCTACTATTAGAGAGTATACTAAGCGTTATGGATTAAGAAAGGAACATCTGAAATTAGCTAAAAATGATGTAACTGTAATGCATCCAGGACCGATCAATCGTGGAATTGAAATCTCTTCAGATTTAGCTTATGGTGAGGAAGCAGTAATCGAAGAACAGGTAACCAATGGCGTTGCTATCAGAATGTCTTTACTATATCTCTTATTAGGAGGAAGTAGAAATGAGTAAACTATTATTAAAGGGCGGAAAAATAATAGATTCAGTTCAAGGAAGTAAAACAGGAGATATCTTAATTATTGATAATAAGATAGCTAAGATAGGAAAGGATTTAGTAGCAGAAGATGCTAAGATAATTAACGTAAAGGGTAAGGTAATATCACCAGGATTGATTGATATCCATGTCCATTTAAGAGAGCCAGGTTTTGAACATAAAGAGACCATTGAGACAGGAACAAAATCGGCTGCTAAGGGTGGCTTTACCTCAGTTGCTTGTATGCCAAATACAGACCCAGTGATTGATAATCAGACTTTGGTAGAAGGACTATTATCGATAGCAAAACGGGATGGAGTAGTGAATGTCTATCCAATTGGAGCGATTACCAAAGGAAGTAGAGGCAAAGAGTTGGCTGAGATTGCTAATATGAGAGAGGCAGGGATAGTAGCAATCTCTGATGATGGGCATCCAGTAATGAATGCTGAGATGATGAGATTAGCTTTAGATTATAGCAAGGACTTTGATTTAACGATAATCTCCCATTGTGAGGATAAGAACTTAGCAGGTGATGGAGTTGTTAATCAGGGATACTATTCAACAATAACTGGCTTAAATCCAATTTCAAGCTCTTCTGAGAGTGTAATGGTAGGACGAGAAATACTATTAGCAGAAGAGACTGGAGCTAAGGTTCATATCGCCCATATCAGTACTAAAGAGAGTGTAGAGTTAGTAAGGCAGGCCAAAAAAAGAGGGGTAAAGGTAACTTGTGAGGTAACACCACATCACTTTACCTTAACAGATGAGGTAATTACTAGTTTTGATACTAATACTAAGATGAATCCACCATTGAGAAGTGTAGAGGATGTGGAGGCTATTAAAGAGGGATTAAAGGATGGAACGATTGATGTAATTGCAACTGACCATGCCCCTCATGCTGAGGAAGAGAAGGATGTAGAGTATAATTATGCTCCTTTTGGAATAGTTGGTTTGGAGACAGCTTTGGGCTTAGTAATAACTGAGTTGGTAGAGCCAGGAATTCTGACTTTAGAGGATGCAATTGCTAAGCTAACTATTAATCCTGCTAAGGTAATCGGAGTTGATAAAGGTAAGTTAGAGGTTGGCAAAGATGCTGACATTACTATTATAGATATAGATAATGAATGGGAAGTAAAAACTGAAGAATTAGTATCTAAGAGCAAGAATACACCCTTTGTAGGATTTAACTTAAAAGGAAGAGCAGTGATGACCATTGTAGGTGGAAAGATAGTTTATAGTAGTGACAAGTAACGGGTAGCGAGTGACGAGTAACTATTAATAATCTCTTTTTTGTCACTTGTTACTCATCACCTGGGACTTATTAAAAAGGGAGTGGATTAGATGAATTTTGCTGATAGATTGATGGAGAAGGTAGATGAGAAGAGAAGCCATGTTTGTGTAGGTTTAGATCCGAGGTTAGATCAGATTCCTACAGAGATTACAGATAAAGCAGTTGCTGAATATGGAACTACATTAGAAGCGGTTTATCATTCAATTTTAGAGTTCAATCAAGGGATTATCGATGCAGTTGCTGATTATGCTCCAATAGTTAAGCCACAGATGGCTTTTTATGAGCAGTATGGGCACTGGGGTGTTAAGGCTTTTGAAAAGACAGTAGCTTATGCTAAAGAATCTGGTTTGCTAATTATTAATGATGCTAAGAGAAATGATATTGGTTCAACGGCTCAGGCTTATGCTGATGGTCATTTAGGAAGTCCTAAGTTCTGGGATGAGCAGAAATTAGAGAGTAATTCTGACTCTTTAACAGTAACACCTTATCTAGGTTCTGATGGAATCAATCCTTTTGTAGAGACTTGTAGTGATTATGATAAAGGAATCTTTGTACTGGTTAAGACTTCAAATCCTTCCTCCCATGAGCTACAGGATTTAGAGAGCGAAGGAGTCAAGATTTATGAAAAGATAGCTCAATTGGTAAGTAAGTGGGGAGAAGAGGTAATCGGTAAAAGAGGATATAGTGCTGTTGGTGCAGTAGTAGGTGCTACCTATCCAGAGGAGGCAGCAAAATTAAGAGAGATAATGAAAAATAGCTACTTTTTAGTACCTGGCTATGGAGCTCAAGGTGGAACTGCTGCTGATGTAATCCCTGCTTTTAATGGTGATGGTTACGGAGCAATAATTAATTCTTCACGGGGGATTATATTTGCCTATCAACAAGATAGATATAGTGATGATTATCAAGAGGCTGCTAGAGAAGCTATTATTGAGATGAGAGAGGCTATTAATCAGGCTTTAGCAAAGGCAGGAAAAATATCTTGGTAATAACGGTTTACAAGTATGAATAATTAATGTATAATAATACAAACAACTTAATAAATATACAGATAAGTTATAAAAGGAGGTCTGGGAATGAAAGCAAAATTAGTTTTAGAAGACGGAACGGTTTTTAATGGAATCAGTTTTGGAGCAGAGATAGAGGCTAGTGGTGAGATTGTATTTAATACAAGTATGACAGGCTATCAAGAGATTTTAACTGACCCATCTTACAAGGGTGAGATAGTAACAATGACATATCCCTTAATCGGAAATTATGGGATTAATGATGAAGATATAGAGTCTTATATGGCACATGTTAATGGATTTATAGTTAAGGAGTTCTGTACAGAGCCAAGTAACTGGCGAAAGCAGAGTAAAATAGAAGAGTATTTAAAAGAGAATAACATTGTTGGAATAGCAGGAATTGATACTAGAGCATTAACTAAATTATTAAGAATTGAAGGAACAATGAAAGGAATTATCACTACTGAGGATATTCCAGAGGAGGAATTAATCCAAAGAGCCAAAGAGGCACCAGGGTTATCTGGTAGAGACTTAGTTAGTGAGGTAACAACTAAAGAGGTTTATACAGTGGGTGAAGGAAATCGATACAAGGTAGCTTTAATAGATTGTGGAGGTAAGAAGAATATAGTTCGTTCTTTGGTAGGGCGTGATTGTGAAGTAACTGTAGTGCCAGCTACTACTAAAGCAGAAGAGATCTTAAGCTACAATCCAGATGGGATTATGTTATCAAATGGACCTGGAGATCCTCAAGATGCTTCTTATGTAGTTAAGACAGTTAAGGAGTTACTTGGTAAGAAGCCTATCTTTGGAATCTGCTTAGGTCATCAAATCTTAGGTTTGGCCTGTGGAGCAGATACTTATAAATTGAAATTTGGACATCGTGGAGCAAATCATCCAGTTAAGGACTTAGCAACAAATCGAGTTTATATCACCTCTCAAAACCATGGTTTTGCTATCAAGGAGGATTCTGTTAAAGATCTTGATATAGAGGTTACTCATATTAATGTCAATGATGGAACTGTAGAAGGGATTAAGCATAAAGAATTACCAGCTTTCTCAGTACAATATCACCCTGAAGCATCACCAGGACCAGAGGATTCACATTATTTATTCGATAGATTTATCAATCTAATGAATAATTAATTTCAACAGACAGAGACTTAAACATATAAATTAAATAGTGAAAGGTTTTAAATCGGTACTTAATCAGTGAGAATTAGTGTCAAAAAGTTGTTTTAAGAACTTAAAGTCAAAAGAATATTAGACGCAGACTTACGCAGACAAAAGCAGATCAAAGAATAAAAGATGAAAATTAACAATTGTTTTGAATCAGAACTTAATCAGATTTTAGTCAGCGTCAAAAAAGTCTTTTAAGTTTTAAGAACTTAAAGTCAAGAGAATTATTAGACACAGATTAACACAGATAAAAGCGGACTAAAACAAAAATAATATGGAACCACGAATGGTCACAAATAAGCACGAATAAAGACAATGAAAAGATAAAATTTTTAAAATATTTATAAATTTAATTAATAGTTAATGAAAGTAAGATTCTTTTAAGAGTTTATTAGTGTAGATTCGTGTTAATTCGTGGCAAAAATAAGGGTTTGAATAATTTATAATTGTAATTAATTAAAGGAGGTTTCATTTATGCCAAAACGTCAAGATTTACATAAAGTAATGGTTATCGGCTCAGGACCAATTATTATCGGGCAGGCAGCAGAGTTTGATTATTCCGGAAGTCAGGCTTGCCGTTCATTAAAGGAAGAGGGTTTAGAGGTAGTATTGGTTAACAGTAACCCTGCTACAATTATGACTGATCAGAATATGGCTGATAGAGTTTATATCGAGCCTTTAACGGTAGAGCATATTTCAGAGATTTTAAGAAAGGAACGTCCAGATGGTCTTTTGCCTACTCTAGGTGGACAGATAGGGCTGAACTTAGCTATCGATTTAGCTAAGACAGGTATCTTAGAGGAGTTAGGGATCGAATTATTAGGTACTCCTTTAAAGACGATTCAAAAAGCAGAGGATAGAGATATCTTTAAAGCCTTGATGGATGAGATTGGTGAGCCAGTCTTAAAGAGCCGTACAGCAGAGACGATGGCTGAGGTTTTAGAGATAGCTGATGAGATTGGTTATCCAGTAATTGTGCGTCCAGCCTTTACTATGGGTGGTACTGGTGGAGGAGTAGCTGATAACCAAGAGAAGTTAAAGGAGATTGCTACTCGTGGCTTCAAGCATAGCCTTATTGGACAGGTATTAATCGAAAGAAGTGTTAAAGGGTGGAAAGAGATAGAGTATGAGGTAATGCGTGATAGTAATGATAACTGTATTACAGTCTGTAACATGGAGAACTTTGACCCAGTAGGAATCCATACAGGGGATAGTATAGTAGTAGCTCCAAGCCAGACCATCTCTGATAAAGAGTATCAGATGTTACGTTCTTCATCACTTAAGATTATTAGAGCCTTAGGAATTGAAGGGGGATGTAATGTTCAGTTTGCTCTAAATCCTGATAGCTTTGAATATATCATCATCGAAGTTAACCCTCGTGTAAGCCGCTCTAGTGCCTTAGCTTCTAAAGCTACAGGTTATCCAATTGCAAAGGTTTCAGCTAAGATTGCTTTAGGTTATACTTTAGATGAGATCGATAATGCAATCACTCAAAAGACTAAAGCCTGCTTTGAGCCAGCCTTAGATTATGTAGTATTAAAGATTCCAAGATGGCCTTTTGATAAGTTCCATTATGCTGATAGAGAGCTAGGAACACAGATGAAAGCAACAGGAGAGGTAATGGCTATCGAGCGTACCTTAGAAGGAGCTATGTTAAAGGCTGTCCGTTCTCTAGAGGTAGGGGCTTCTGGATTGAAGCATGCTGAGGTTGAAAGTTGGAGTGATGAGAAGTTAGCAGAGAATTTACAGATAGCTGATGATAGAAGAATCTTTGTAATTGCTGAGGTTTTAGGACGAGATTGGAGTATAGATAAGATTCATGAGTTGACAGGAATCACTAAGTTCTTCTTAGTTAAGATGAAGCATGTAATTCAATTAGAGAAGAAGCTAGAGAAAGAAGGTTTAACGCCAGAGCTAGTTAAAGAGGTTAAAGGCTTTGGATTTGCCGATAAAGAGATTGGACTCTTAACTGGAACTGATGAGATGACAGTGAGAGAGTTCCGTAAAGAGCATGGTATTGATGTTGTCTATAAGATGGTTGATACCTGTGCAGCAGAGTTTGAGGCAGAGACACCTTATTACTACTCTACTTATGAGAAGACCAATGAATCAGAGGTTACTGATAAGAAGGGTGTCTTAGTTATCGGTTCAGGACCAATTAGAATCGGTCAAGGAGTAGAGTTTGATTACTGCAGTGTTCATTCAGCTTGGGCTTTACATGAAGAAGGCTATGAATCAATTATCGTTAACAATAACCCAGAGACAGTAAGTACAGACTTTGATACTTCTGATAGATTATACTTTGAACCAATTACTAAAGAAGAGGTAATGAATATTATCGAGCATGAGAAGCCTGAAGGTGTTGTAGTACAGTTTGGTGGACAGACAGCAATCAACCTTGCTAAACCATTAGCTGATGAAGGTATCAATATCTTAGGAACCTCTTTTGAGTCAATTGATCTTGCAGAAGATAGAGATAAGTTCATCAACCTACTTAGAAAGTTGGATATTCCAACACCAGAGGGGGATGTAGTCTTCTCTAAAGAAGAGGCTAAAGAGGTAGCAAATAAAATAGGTTATCCAGTCTTAGTAAGACCATCTTATGTACTAGGTGGTAGAGCAATGGAGGTTGTTTATAATAATGAAGAGTTAAATGACTATATGGAGAATGCTGTTAAAGTAACTCCAGAGCATCCAATCTTAATCGATAGATATATTGTTGGTAAGGAGCTAGAGGTAGATGCCATCTCTGATGGAGAAGAGGTAATCATTCCAGGAATCATGGAGCATATTGAGAGAGCTGGAGTTCACTCTGGAGATAGTATTGCAGTCTATCCTACTCAAACAGTTAGTCAAGAGTTAAAGAATACAATTGCTGACTATACTAAGAAATTAGCAGTAGCCTTAGATATCAAAGGATTGGTCAATGTTCAATATGTAGTCGATGGAGATACCCCTTATGTAATCGAGGTAAATCCAAGATCAAGTAGAACAATCCCTTATCTAAGTAAGGTAACAGGAATTCCAATGGTTAATCTAGCAACCAAAGCGATGTTAGGACAAAGCTTAAAGGATAGTGGATATCCTCTTGGCTTAGTACCAGAGAAAGAGCATGTTGCTGTTAAGGTTCCAGTCTTCTCCTTCTCTAAATTAACAGAGGTAGATACCAACTTAGGACCAGAGATGAAGTCTACAGGAGAGGTTTTAGGTTTAGACTATGACTATGAAGCGGCTCTATACAAAGGCTTTGTAGGGGCTGGGATGAATATACCAAAATCAGGAACTATCTTAGCTACAATTGCTGATATGGATAAGGAAGAGGCTGTACCGTATATTCAAAAGTTTGCTGAGTTAGGCTTTAAGATAGTAGCTACTACAGGAACAGCTAAAGCTTTAAGAGAGGCAGGCTTAGAGGTTGAAGAGGTTAAGAAGTTATCTGAAGGCTCTCCAAATGCAATTGATTTGATTAAAGAGGATAAGATTGACTTAGTAATCAATACCTTAACTAAAGGTAAGATGCCAGCTAGAGACGGGTTTAAGATTAGAAGAAATGCTGTAGAGATGGGGGTACCTTCTTTAACTTCCTTAGATACAACTAAGGCTATCTTACAGGTATTAGAGAAGATTACTTCAGGTGAAGAGATAAGTGTGCAAGCATTACAAGATTATGTATAAATACTAATTAGTAGTAAGGGCGAACTTAAGTTCGCCCTTAATTAAGGAAAAGGGGTGAAGTTAATGTCAAAGAGAGTAATTGCAAAGATTATTTCACAAGAAGAGATTAGCCCTAGACATTTTAAGATGGTTATTGATGCACCAGAGGTTGCTAAAGAGGCTAAGATAGGACAGTTTATCCATCTTAAATGGGTAGCAAAATTAAATGAGTATGATCCATTACTTAGAAGACCAATCAGCCTTAATGAGATAGATAAAGAAGCGGGAACAATAACTATTATTTATCGAGCAATTGGACGAGGAACTCAGCTATTAGCTACACTTAAGGTAGGAGATCAAGTAGATATCATGGGACCAATTGGGATGGGGTTCTCAATTCCAGAAGAAGCCAATAAGTTTGTAGTAGTTGGTGGAGGAATGGGAATCGCTCCATTATATCCAGTAGTAAAAAAATTGGTAGATGAAGATAAAGAGGTAACAGTCTTAATCGGTGCTGAAAATAAAGGACAATTGTTAAATTTAGCAGATTATGAAGAGATGAATGTAAAATTAAAGGCTGCTACTGTAGATGGAAGTTATGGATACCAGGGTTTTGTAACACAATTTCTAGATGATACTTTGGCAGATACAAATTATATCTATACCTGTGGACCAGAAGTGATGATGGAGGTTGTACAAGAATGGGCGTTAGCTAATAATGTAAAAGGAGAGGCTTCCTTAGAAGAGCGGATGGGCTGTGGAACAGGGGCATGCCTATCCTGTGTTTGCAAGATTAAAGTTCGTAATGAGTCAGGTTGGGACTATAAGAAGACCTGTATTCAAGGACCAGTCTTCCCATTAAGTGAGGTGATCTTTAATGACTAAAGTAAATTTGGTAGTAGATTTAAATGGTTTGAAGTTACAGAATCCAGTCACAACAGCTTCAGGAACCTTTGGCTTTGGACCAGAGTATAAAAATTATGTTGATTTAGATAGACTTGGTGGAGTAATGGTAAAAGGGACAACTCTAGAACCTAAATTAGGAAATCCTACTCCTAGAATAGCAGAGACTCCAGCAGGGATGTTGAATGCTATTGGTTTACAGAATCCTGGAGTAGACCATTTTTTAGCTAGGATTTTACCACTGATTAAGGACTATAACTTTAAGACTATAGTTAATATTTCTGGTAATACTGTAGAAGATTATGCTAAATTGGCTAATAAATTAAATGTTGATGGTGTAGATGCTTTAGAGATAAATATCTCTTGCCCTAATGTTAAAAAGGGAGGCTTAGCCTTTGGTACTCAGCCAGAGATGGCAGCATCAGTAGTAGAAGCTGTCAGAGCTGAGACTGATATGACCTTAATCACCAAATTATCACCAAATGTAGCTGATATCACCTCAATTGCTAGAGCTGTAGAAGAAGCAGGAACAGATATTATCTCCTTAATCAATACTTTATTAGGGATGAAGATAGATATTCACCGCCACGAGCCGATCTTGGCTAACAAGATGGGGGGATTATCAGGACCAGCTATCAAACCAGTAGCAATCAGAATGGTCTATCAAGTAGCCCAAGCAGTAGATGTACCATTGATTGGAATGGGTGGAATCAGTAATGCTGAGGATGCAATTGAATTCTTCCTAGCAGGAGCAAGTGCCATCTCAGTAGGTACAGCCAACTTTGTTAATCCAGAAGTAACCATGGAGATACTAGATGGAATTGAGAAGTATCTAGTAGAGAAAGGCTATGAAGATATTAATGAGATAGTAGGATTAGCTATAAAGTAGTAACGAGTAACGGGTGATGAGTGACGAGTAAAGAATAAGAACTTAACTCGTTACTGGTTACTCCGTCACTCGTCACCGAACTTAAAAAAAGGGGGATTTATCATGAAAAAAGAGAGAGTAATCGAAATCTTTAAAACAACTGGTGTATTACAAGAAGGACATTTCAAATTAAGCTCAGGTTTACATAGTAATCAATACTTACAATGTGCACAAGTCTTACAATATCCTGTCTATGCTCAAGAGTTAGCAGAAGGTTTAGCAGAGAAGTTTAAGGATGTAGAGATAGATGTAGTAGTAGGGCCTGCTATGGGTGGAGTAACTTTAGCCTATGCAGTTGGATTGGCTTTAGAGAAGAAGACAATCTTTACAGAACGTGAAAATGGGAAGATGACTTTAAGAAGAGGATTTAGATTAAATGAAGGTGATAAGGTCTTGGTAGTAGATGATGTATTAACTACAGGTAAGTCTATCAATGAAGTAATTGAGGTTTTAAACCAGACAGGTGCTGAGCTAGTAGCTGTAGGAACCTTAGTTGATAGAAGAAGTAAAGAGATTAACTTTGAAGTACCAACTGAATCGATGTTAGCAGTAGATGTAAAGGCTTATGACCCTCAAGAATGTCCAATGTGTCAAGAGGGGTTAGAGGTTACTAAACCAGGCAGTAGATTTTTAAAATAATATATTCTTTGAAGTCTATAGTTGGTAATTAATTACCAACTATAGACTTTTGTTTATTATTTACAAGTATAAATTTAGATTGGATTGCAGGAGTTTAAGTAATCTTACAGAAATATTAAAAGAGAGCAGAGATTTCTCATAATGTAAGAGTCAAGAAGGGAGCTGTTCTATGAATGTAGAACTTAATGTACCATTATTTGATATGGTTATGTGCTTATCTGATGCTATGGATTTGGTCAGTCCTATTGTAACTGGTCATCATAAACGGGTAGCTTATATTGCCTCAAGTATAGGAAAAGAGCTTGGATTATCTAAAGAGGATGAGAAGGATTTAATAATTGCAGGTGCTTTACATGATGCAGGTGCATTTTCTTTAAATGAACGAATGGATTCTTTAAATTGGAATATCGCAGATGAAGTATATGAAGAGACTGAGTTCTTTACAAGTGCTCCTTTTTATGAATATGCAGGTACTATTAGTCATGCTGAGCTTGGTTATTATCTTATCAAGAAATTCAACCCTTTTATTAGGATAGCTGAAATAATACGCTATCACCATGTTCCTTGGGATAATGGAAAAGGGAGATATTTCAAAGGAAAAGAGGTATCTTTGAGTAGCCATATATTACATTTGGCTGATGTTATCGATCTATTAACAAATAAAGATAAAAGTGAAGAGGATATTCTCAGTCAAAGTAGTGAAATCTCTGAAAAGATTTTAAAAGAGGTTGGAGAGAACTTTTCACTTGAATTGGTAGAGACCTTCTTGTCATTAGCTAAAAAAGAGGCTTTCTGGTTTGGTTTAGTCAGTCCAGGAATAGATAGAACATTATCCAAAAGGGTAGAAGGTGTTAATCTTGTATTAAATTATGAAGGGCTTCTTAGTTTGGCTAATTTATTTAGTCAGATTATAGATTTTAGAAATCGCTTTACAGCTACTCATTCTAGTGGAGTAGCTGCTAGTGCAGGGGTCTTAGCAGACTTAGTTGGCTTATCAGAATTTAAATGTCGACAGATTAAAATAGCAGGTTATCTCCATGATTTAGGAAAATTGGCTGTTCCTCCTGAAATTTTAAATAAGGGTGGGAAATTAACTAGAAAAGAGTTTGATATTATAAAAAGACATCCTTTTTATACATACAAAATTTTAGATAGAGTTAAGGGATTGGAAGAGATAAAAATTTGGGCTTCTTATCACCATGAACGAGTCGATGGACAAGGATATCCTTTTCATACCAAAGGTGAAAATTTACCTATAGAAGCAAGGATAATGGCAGTAGCAGATGTCTTTACAGCAATTACTGAAGATAGACCTTATAGGAAAGGGATGAATCTTCAGAAAGCATTATCTATTTTGGAAGAGATGAGCAGTGATGGTGCTTTAGATAAAGAAGTGGTTGCAATATTAAAGGATAATTTAGAAGAGATAGACGGTTTTAGAGTTAAGGCACAGACCATTAAAGCCGCAGAGTATGAATCTTTTTGGCATCAGTTAGAATAAGAAGTGATTTAAAGTAATTCTATTTCTAATATGGTGCAAATTTTGGTAAAAATCAATAATGTCTAAATTAGGGTAATGAGATATCCACTAGGTTTATATAAAATTTAATAATTTGATTAAAATCTTGAATTTATTTATATATTATAATGGGGTGAGTGCATATTATTGGCTTTAATTGTATATAATAAAAGAAGTAGTGATAAGCTTTAATTCATATCCAAAAACTTTTATAGAAAAAATTATATACAATGATATCTCTATTTTTGAAAGTTGATTTAACAGTGATTTTGAATCAACTTTACCCATAACTAATAGTTATAGTTTTATAAGTGAAAAACACGTAGGTTTGCCTCGTGTTCTATCAATAAATTTATTAGTTTAGTTAAGGAAATCCAATTATCCTAGAGCTATAGGTTTAAGACCTATAGTTTTTTACTTTAAAGCAAAGAGGTGATTAGATGGAACAGTTTGTTTATACTAATGAAGGAAGAGTATTATTAAGAGAAGCAAATCAAGATGATATTTCTAAAATTTATGAAATGTATCAAGCAACAAATCCAGAAGATTGGTGGGAAGAAGAAAATTTAAGTGAATTTAGATTTAATCTAATTAAAGAGGCGAAAGGTAGAATCTTTATTGCTTTATTAAAGGATGAAGTGATTGGTCATGCAGAAGTGGTATTACCTGAATCTAAAGATGATCCTGTTTATTTAGTGAGATTAAATATTCATGATGATTTTGGTAGAAGGAAATTTGGAATAGAGTTAGTAAGGTATTCAGCTATTATTATGAAAAACTTGGGTTATAAGTCCTATGTGACTTGGCCTGATACCAATAAATCGAAAGGATTATATAAGAAAGTAGGTTTAAAGGAAATTAAAGAGAACCCTCAAATGTTACTTACTATAAAAGATAAGAAAAGAACAGAGGTTGAGGTAGTTAAAGAACTCAAATTTAATGAAGAGCCAGAAAATTTGCAGTTAGTAGTAGGTTGTCCTTGGGCAAGGGATTATATCTGGCTTAAGGCCTTTAAAGCTGGAGAAGAAGAGTTATTAGACTATAGAGGTCCTTATGTTCATCAGATAAGTTTTGAAGGGGTAGAAGGGGTAACCTTATTAGATGGAAATTCCGTATATATCTATTTGCCTGAAGCTGAGAAGGATAATATTGAAATGATTGAAGAGTTATTAATTTATTCTTCTAATTTAGCTTTGGATAATGGTATTGAGAACTTACATATTAATATCAAGGATGAATTATGGTCACAATTAGATTTATCTGATATTTGGGAGATAGATAAAGAAGAAGAACGACTAGAAATGAAGATGGAGTTTTAGATTTTTATAATTGAAAGCAAAACAGGAACAATACTAACTTGTGCCTGTTTTTGTTTTTTAATTAAAATTACAATCAACTTATTTTAATGGAGAGGATAATATGGCGATTACACTCAAACTTTATATAGTGGTTCAACCAAGAGATTAACTGATTGGTTAAAGAAGTGTCCAAGCAAACAATTTACTACCCTTGATACCCATGATGGTATTGGAGTTGTAGATGTTAAAGATGTATTGAGTGATGAAGAGATTGAGATGACAAGAGAACAACTTTATTCTAGAGGGTCAAATGTTAAAAAAGTTTATAGTAGTGCAGCTTATGATAATTTAGATATTTATCAGATCAATTGTACTTATTATTCGGCTTTAGGAAATAATGATGATGCTTATCTTTTGGCAAGGGCTATTCAATTTTTTGCTCCAGGGATTCCTCAGGTATATTATGTTGGCTTACTTGCAGGTGAAAATGATATTGAATTACTTGAGAAGACTAAGGTTGGTAGAAATATAAATCGTCATTATTATACTAAAGAAGAGATTGACAAAGAGGTTGAAAGACCAGTTGTACAAAGCTTAATTAAGTTAATGGAATTCCGCAACTCATATTCAGCCTTTGATGGTGATTATACTATTCATAATACTGATAGTGATGAGTTATTAGAAATTTCTTGGAAAAATGGTAAATATGAAGCTAGATTAGCAGCAAACCTTAAGAGCTACGAATATACTATTAAGTATCGTGATCTAGAAACTGGAGAGTATAAAGTATTATAAAAATATTATAGTTATTTTTTAAAGTATATGTCAATCGATTAACATATGCTTTTTTTATTATCCGTCCTGTTATAAAAAAATGATACAACATCCTTCAAATATAGATTGAATTAAAGAATTTCATTAATTAAAAATCAATAATTCAACTTATTTACCAACGCGTTCTGAGAGGAACCATAAAAATTATAATTTCACAAAGGGTTATCTCTTTAACCCAAAGGTGATCTTCTCGAGGAAGTACTCTTGGGGTGAATTTAAAACAAAGAAAATCCTAAACTATTAATTTATTCTTTTGCTTTTATTCGTGTAATTCGTGTTAATTCGTTGCAAAAGATACTTTTTAATTCTTTAAGAAAAACATTAGTTCAACTTATATAGCGTTATATTAAAAATTCATTTATGTAATTTAAAGGTAATAAAACAATAATATAGAATTATAAATATTAAGTAGATAAATAGAAATATATATCAAACAAAGGGGGGAAAAGTAATATGTTGGAGCTTGCTGGATATCAAGTTGATAAATTGCTTTATGAAGGGCGAAATAATTTGATTTATCTAGGCTATGATAAAAAGAAAAAGAAGAAGGTGATTTTGAAGACAATTTCATCAAAAAGGCTAACATTAGAAAATGTTGAGAAATTAAAGCATGAATATGAATTAGTCAAAACCCTTAATTCGATTGAAGGTGTAGTCAAAGTATATGACTTAGAAACTTCCAAAGGCAGACCGGTTTTAATCCGAGAAGGTGTTAAAGGAAGGACACTTAAAAGTTTAGTCAAAAGTAAGCAGCTTGAATTAAAAGAATTTTTAGAAATTGCTATTCAAATGGTTGATATACTCAACCAGATTCATCAGAAGAAAGTTATTCATTTAAATATTAATTTGGATAATATTTTGATTAATAAGCATGGGAAGGTTAAATTTATTGATTTTGGCAGTTCAATATTTATGGATGAAGAGAAAGTAAAAAATAAGAATTACGAGCGATTGGAAGGTACTTTAGCCTATATAGCACCAGAGCAGACTGGAAGAATAGATAGAGCAATAGATTATAGAACAGACTACTATTCTTTAGGGATATCTTTTTATCAGTTATTAACAGGGCAATTACCCTTTGATTATGCTGATGAGATGGAACTGATTTATGCCCATATAGCTAAATCAGCTTTGTCTCCGACTGAAATTAATGATAAGATACCAGAAGTACTTTCAAGTATTATAATGAAACTACTCTCTAAAATGCCTAAAGATAGATATCAGAGTTTAGTTGCTTTAAAAAAGGACTTGATAAGATGTCAAGAAGATTTGGAAGATAAAGGAAAGATAGAATCTTTTGAAATTGCTAAAGCAGATTATTTGAATAGATTTAAAATAGCAGATAAATTATATGGTAGAGAAGAAGAACTTAAAGAATTATTTGACTCTTATCAAAATGTTTATGATGGAAGAAAATCATTAGTATTGATTAAAGGGGCTCCAGGAATTGGCAAGTCTGTTTTAGTAAAGGAAATGAAGAATAAATTCATAAAAGAATCAACACATTTTATCTCAGGAAAATTTGAACAGTACCAAAGCACTGTCCCCTATAGTGCTATAATTGAGGCTTTAGAAGGTTTTATAAAGCAATTACTTATAAAGCCTGCTGAAGAATTAGTAAATTGGCGCAAAAAAATATTAAAAGCGGTAGGTAATAATGGGCAAGTAATCATCGACGTCATTCCATCGTTAGAGTTAATTATAGGAGAGCAACCTTCTATTCCGGAATTGGGAGCAGCTGAAACTAAGAATAGATTTAATCTTGTATTTCAAAATTTTATGGAATCGGTTTCAAGCAAAGAGCATCCACTTGTAATGTTTATTGATGATTTACAGTGGGCGGATTCTTCTAGTTTAGAGTTTATACAGATGTTAATGACCAATAAATCAATTAATTATTTACTCCTTATTGGAGCTTATCGAGATAATAAGGATAAGTTAGTCAAGCCAATTAGTGCAATGGTAACTGAATTGGCCACTACAGAGCTTCTTATTAATGAAATCAAGCTACAGCCCTTAGAAACAGAAGCTATTAAACTAATGTTAGAGGAGAACTTATTATCTTCTAGAAGTAATTCAAGTGATTTAGAAGAATTAACTAGTTTTATAATTGATAAAACTGCTGGAAATCCATTTTTTGTAAAACAGTTTTCTCAGGTTTTATATGACAAAGGGTATATCTATTATGATTTAGATCAGTGGCAGTGGAATATAGAAGAGATTAAGCAATTAGGTATAACAGATAATGTAGTAGACTTTTTATTAAATGAAATAAAGGGTTTAGATCCTACCACAGTAGAACAGCTGCAGTATGGTGCTTGTATAGGAAATCAATTTGATTTACAGACTTTAAGTTTGATTAATGACAAAACTACAGATGAGATTTTGAAAGATTTACAAGCAGCTGTAGATAAAGGTTTAATTCTGGTTAATAATAATCAAGATGCTTCATTAAAAGCAGAGGATATTAAGATTAAGTTTATTCATGATCGTGTCCAACAGGCTGTATATTCGATGATGAATAATAGTATCAGAGAAAGTACTCAGTTGGAGCTTGGACGGTTATTATTAAGAGAGTATTCAGATTGTCAAGAAGGAGGTAAGTTATTTGAAATTATTAAACAGTATAATGCAGGTAGAGGGGAAATTAAAAATAAAACCGAAAAATTGAAGTTAGCAGAATTAAATTTGCAAGCTGGTAGACTAGCAAAAAAATCATCTGCTTATCAAGAAGCATATGTTTATTTCTATATTGGGATTGAACTATTAAATAATGATTCTTGGCAGAAAAACTATCAATTGACTTTAGAACTTTATTCAGAGATAACTGAAGCAGCTTATCTGATTAGTGATTATGATCAAATGGAAAGCTTTGCTCAAACTGTTTTAGATAATGCTGAAAATTTATTGGATAAGATTGAAGTTTATAAAGTTAAATTAGAAGCTTATCAGGGACAGCTTAGGCTGAAAAAAGCTGTTGAGGTAGGTTTATCAGTGCTAAAAAAATTGGGAGTAGAAGTTCCTAATAAAGCAATGAAATCTGATATAGAAACTGCTTTTAGAAGAGTCAATAAGTTAATGCAGTCTATAGAACAAGTTGAAGATCTAAGTAGATTACCAGTAATGAATGATCCCCAGAAAGAAGCAGTTATAGAGATTTTATTAATTACAGCTCCAGCAAGTTATGGAGCTGCTCCGATGCTAGCTCCTATTTTAATATGTAAAATGATGGAGATTACACTCCGATTTGGAAAAGGATATTTTTCGCCGGCGGTTTATTCAAGTTATGGACTTATTTTATGTAGTACAATAGATAAAATAGAAGATGAAAAATTAATAAAAAGTAATATAGAGACAGCGTTTAAGCTAATAAAGTTAAGTATGGATATTTTAGAAGATGAAAATCTTAGTCAATATAAAGCTATGGTTACAGAGATATATGTATGGGCTATAATACATTGGAAAGAACATCTAGTAAAGACATTAGATATAAGTTTAGAAGGATACCTAGCTGGATTAGAGTATGGTAGTTTTGAATTTGGAGCTTATTGTTTAATGATCCATGATAGAAATTCATTTTATGTAGGTCAGCCACTTGCGACCATACAAACAAGTATAGAGAAAAACATAAGTAAGTTACAAGCAATAAAGCAGAAGATAAATGAAAATTGGATAAGAATTATAGGGCAAATTACTTTAAATTTACAGGGCAAATCTAATCATGTTATAAAACTTATTGGTGATCTATGTAATGAGAATGAAATGCTTCCTATATTTAAGGAGAATGGAGATAGATTTGGATTAACATTTATTTTTTTAGGGAAAATGATGTTAAGTTATTTATTTGAAAATTATGAGTTTGCTATTAATCTTGGCAAAAAAGTAGAGGAAATTTTAGGTGAAGTAGGAGGTTCTGTAGATGTAGCTATTTTTCGTTTTTTTGATTCTCTAGTTAGGCTTGCTTTATATCATAGTGTAGCAGAAGATGAACAAAAGGAGTTATTAAGTAAAGTTAATTATAACCAGATTAGATTAAAAAATTGGTCTAAACATGCCCCTATGAACTTTCTTCATAAGTTTTATTTAGTTGAGGCAGAACGCCTACAGGTAATAGGGCAGACAGAGAAGGCACTAGAGTGCTATAATAAAGCTATTGATCTAGCAAAGAAACATGAGTATAGAAATGATGAAGCTTTAGCTAATGAGTTAGCTGCAAAATTCTGGGTTGACAAAGGTAATGATGTATATGCTAAATTACATTTTAAGGAAGCTTATCTCTGTTATAAATTATGGGGGGCAGAAGCTAAAGTAGAAGATGTAGAGAGTAGATATTTAGAACTTTTCCATGAAAAGATTGATGAAAATCAAGCTGAAATGGAGACTACAGTGATTAATTCAGATGTACTGGATTTTAATACATTAATCAAAGCTAGTCAAGCTATTTCAGAAGAAATTGTTTTAGAAGAGCTAATCAAGAAATTAGTTAAAATTATGATTGAGAATTTAGGAGCACAGAAGGTAGTGTTTATTATGAAGGAGGAAGAGAACCTTATCCTACAAGGTAAGAAAGAGGTTGAAGAGGATGAGATAGTTATTCTTCCAAATACTGCAGTAGATGAAAAGGAAGATGCTCCTGCTAGTATTATAAATTATGTCATTAGAACTAAGGAGAGTCTTGTTTTAGAATATGCTACTTGTTCTTCATATTTCAATTCTGATAATTATATTGTTAGAAGAAGACCCAAATCAATTTTATGTTTTCCATTGATGACTCAAGGAAGGTTGAAGGGTATAATCTATTTGGAGAATAATCTAATGGCAGGTGCATTTACTGAAGATAGATTAAAAGTTTTAGAGATACTTTCTTCTCAAATAGTAATTTCTTTAGAGAATGCAAGTTTATATCAAGCTTTAAAGTCTTCTAATCAAAGATTAGATATTAAAGTAAAAGAACGGACTAATCAGTTAGAGCAGGAAAAGGAGAAGTTACAGAAATATCTTGATATTGCTGAAGTTGTATTCTTAATCTTAAATCAAGCTGGAGAAATTACTATGATTAATCAAAAAGGTTGTGAGATTTTAGGATATGATGAAGAGGAGATTTTGGGAAATAGTATAATGGATTATGTTAAAGAAGATATGAGAGGTGAATTAAAGAACATAATTTTAAAAAAAAAAATAAAAGAGTATAAAGAGGTTGTTGTGTTAACTAAAGATGCTAGAGAGAGAAAGTTTATTGGGAGGAATAATATATTAAAAGATAGAAATGGGGAAATTGAAGGGATATTAGTTTCAGCTTTAGATATTACTCAAAGAGAATTACTTAAGGAAGAATTAGAATATAGTAAATTAAAGTTAGAGTTTTTTGCTAATCTATCTCATGAATTTAAAACACCCTTAAATCTTTCTTTCTCTGCACTACAAATGTTAACTTTATATCAAGACAAAATTTTAAATCCGGAAATCGAATATAAGTTTAAAAAATATACAAGTATTATCAAACAGAATAATTATAGGCTCTTAAAGTTAGTGGATAATATGCTCGATATTACTAAGATAAACTCTAATTCTTTTAAATTAAATATAGATAATCATAATATAGTAGAGTTTATTAAGAGGATGACCTATTCAGTAGCAACTTATATAGAAAATAAAAATCGAATATTAGAGTTTAAATCAGATGTGAAAAACAAAGAAATTCCTTGTGATATTTTTGTGATTGAAAGAATTATTTTAAACTTACTTTCTAATGCAATAAAATTTACAGATGAAGGGGATCTTATTTCTGTAAATCTATTAGATAAAGATGATTATATAGTTATTATAGTAAAAGATACAGGAATAGGAATTCAAGAAGATAAGCAGAAGATAATTTTTGAATGCTTTAGACAAGTAGATAAATCTTTTATTAGAAGAAGCGAAGGAACTGGAATGGGGTTAGCAATTGTTAAATTACTTGTTGAATTACATGGAGGAAAAATTAGAGTCAGAAGTGAGGTAGGGAAATTTACTGAATTTATTATAGAATTACCTACAAAACAGTTAAATCAAGTGAGAGAATCTATAAATAATTATGATATTGAAGAGAAAAATTTAATTGATAGAATAGATGTAGAGTTTTCAGATGTTTATGGGCTATAACTAATTATTTTTGCTGTTTAGCTAATATAACAAACATAAGTCGCTCTTTCTGGGATATGTTTTGTGAGAACATAACTTTAGAAATGGGCGACTTTTTAATTTCATGTGAAAATTTTAGTTTTTAAATACACAAAGTGAACTAATATTTGTGTTTTTTTGCAATTTTTATAAGAATATATTATTTATCCTCTTATCCACAGATTTTAATCACTCATCTAAAGTAAGACTTAATCTCAACAAGTATCGGAATATACTCATAAAGAGATACTATTTATATCGTCATTTAATTAGTATAATTAATGTATTACATTATAAGAATATAGCAAACTTGGAGTTTAGATAATAGTTGACAAGTGAACTAAATTTATTATATACTAAAAATAGTTGAAGGGTGAACTAATTTGGGGGGGTAGAGAGTTATGATAAGAGAAAGAATTGGTAAATATTTAAGTATGACCCGTAGAGCACATGCAGCTTTATTGGATAAGAAATTAGAGCCTTATGATATTAGTCATGGACAGATCTTTCTTTTAATGTCTTTATATAGAAGGGAAGGAGTTTGTCAACATAGTTTATGTCAGACTTATAATCTTAATAAATCTGCTGTAAGCAAAGGGATTAAGAAATTAGAAGCAGTTGGTTTTATAACTAAAGAGGCTGACCTTAATGATAGGCGTAAAAAATTACTATACTTAACTGCTAAAGCTAAAGAATTTAAACCTAAATTTATGAAAATACTAGATTCGGTAGAGAGTGAAATGAAAGAAGGTTTAACTCAAGAGGAATTAGAGAATTATCTAATTACAACTAAAAAGATGTATAAGAATTTAAAGAATAAATTAGATAATTAAAAGAGAATTTAAGGAGGGATAAGTATGAAAGTTAATAAGAACTCTAGTAGATTAGGAGAAGAAGCGATTATAGCATTATTACTTAAATTATCGATTCCTGCTATTATTGGAATGGCAGTTCAGGCATTATATAATGTGGTAGATAGTATCTATATTGGACATTTAAGTACTGAAGCCTTATCAGCATTATCTTTAGCCTTTCCAATTCAAATGGTCTTAATTGCAGTGGGAGTAGGAACAGGGGTTGGTGCTAATTCATTAATTTCTAGACTCTTAGGAAAGGGGGAAGAGCATAAAGCCAATAATGTAGCTGAGCATGTAGTCTTTACTGCTATTATCTATGGAATAATCACAGCTATAATTGGAATCTTCTTTGCCGATGATTTGATTAGAATTTTTACAAACGACCTAGCTTTAATTGATATGGGGACTAGGTATATTAGAATAATCATGATTGGTTCTGTATTTATGTTCGTTCCTATGATCTTTAATAATATCTTAAGAGGAGAGGGCAATACCTTTATTCCAATGATAACTATGCTGATTGGAGCAGTCATCAATATGATTTTAGATCCTTTGATGATCTTTGGAATTGGTTTCTTTCCTAGCTTTGGAGTTGAAGGAGCAGCCTATGCGACAGTTATTTCTAGAATAATTAGTGGAATCTTCATTACTAGAATTATTTTAAGTGATAAGAATCAGATTCAATTAAATCTTGAAGACTTTAATTTTGATTTAGGAGTTATTAAAGAGTTATATCAAGTGGGAATTCCTGCTATGTTGATGCCAATTCTTGCTAGTGTGATGATGGCTGGTATGAATGTAATTGTAGCAAGTTATGATGCAACAGCTATTGCAGTGGTAGGTATTTATTTTAGATTACAGTCTTTTGTCTTTATGCCAGTTTATGGTCTGGGTCAAGGATTTATGCCGATTGTTGGTTATAATTATGGGCATAATAATCATAAGCGAATGAAAAAAACAATAATCTCTGGAATGTCGATTGGATTTATCTTTACTATGGTTGGTTTTATTATATTTCAACTCTTCCCTGAAGGTCTAATTAGACTCTTTAATGGAAATCAGGAGCTTTTAGAGATAGGAAGTGCTGCTTTAAGGAGAATTAGTCTTTCCTTTCCTGTAGTTGGAATATCATTAATAGGTGCGACTACTTTTCAATCAATTGGTAAAGGGTTTCCAAGCTTATTATTATCATCATTAAGACAGATTGTCTTATTACTACCGGTTATGTATTTATTAGGTCGATTATATGGTTTATCTGCTTTATGGCTTGCTTTCCCTATTGCAGAAGGAGTTTCTTTTATTATATTAGTATTTTGGTTGACTTCGACCTTGAAGGATTATTTTGCTAAGATGAGAGAAGATAATGTAGGTGAGATGGCTAATGTATCTAATAACAGCTGAATATAATATTATTTAAGATTTTGATTTGAATGAAAAAGAGATTTACCTTGGCTATATAGCCAAGGTAAATCTCTTTTTAGTATAATATTTTAACTTTAATCAACCTTTAAATTCTTCACAAGCTCTTCATCAGGATCAACATATAAGGTTGTATAATTCTCATAATAAACCATTCCTGGTTTAGCTCCTTTAGCTTTTTTGACATCTTTAATTAGAGTGTAATCGATAGGAACATTACTAGATTCTCTACCTTTACTATAAAAAGCAGCAATTTGGGCAGCTTCTAAGATAGTGTTTTCAGGTAAGTCTTCACCAGTATGATTTCTGATAATGGTATGTGAACCAGGTAGGTCTTTGACATGAAGCCAAGTATCTTGATTGTTGGCAATTTTCTTCGTTAACTTGTCGTTTTGACGATTATTTCTCCCTACTAAGATATCATACCCATCAGTAGATTTGAATTTAAGTGGTGGTAGCTGTTTATCCCGTTTATTCTTATTCTTCTTCTGTTCTCTGATGTATCCTTCTTGAACCATCTCTTCATATATCTCTTCTAAGTCTAGAACACTCTCTGCTTGTTCTATATTAACTTCTAATTGATTCAAATAATCGAGTTCGTTCTTTATTTTATATAATTCATACTTTAGATACTTGACACTCTTTTTAGCCTTCTCATATTTTTTAAAGTATTTTTGAGCATTATCTGGAGGGTTAAGCTGAGGATCTAAAGTTATAGTAACTTCTTTATTATCATCATAATAATTCTCTAGCTTTACCTTCTTTTCACCCTTCTTTAATCTATAGATATTTGCTAGAATTAATTCACCTTTAAGCTTATACTTATCTGCATTTTGAGCCCCTTTTAGTTGCCCTTTTAACTTGCGATACTTCTTATCGGCCTTCTCCTTATTATTAGAGATAACTGCACCCATCTTCTCAGTGTAGCGATTAATTATTTTTTGTATAATCTTCTCGACAAAGTATAAAGTCATCAATTCACTGATGGAATCGTACTCTTCTTTTGGAAGATCAAACTGTTCTAAAGTTATAGAAGAGAAGGCTTCAAATTCATTATTTTTTAATACTAAAGTAGGGTTAAAGTTATTATTTCTAATAGCTTCAAAGATGTTTATAAATTCTTGAGCTAAAGCCTTTATCTGTTCGTGATTGACTAATTGATCTTCACCATTTAGACCGGCTCGATAAGCAATTTCATGAGCAATTAAAGGTCCAATTCCTCTATAATTATTCATAATTGCTCGGTAGATTGGCTTATTTAGGTCATTTTGAAGCAGTTGAGTAAATTCTTCAAAATCAGTAGTTAAAGGATTATTCTTTCCTTGCTCTGGTGGGGGAAAGTATTCTTTACCAGGTAGCAACTGACGGTAACGACTCTTATTAGAGGTAATCCGTTTAATACTATCTAATATCATTCGTTCTTGATTTAATAAGATAATATTACTATGCCTACCCATTAGCTCTATAACTAGGATCTTATCCTCTAAATCTCCTTCATTATTCATATATTGGATAGTTATTTCTAAAACTCTTTCAAAATTAGGCTGTTGAATATCTTTGATCCTTCCACTTTCAATATGCTTTCTAAGTAGCATACAGAAAGCAGGAGGATTCATCGGATTATCGAAATTTTCTTCACTAATATGTACTCTTGGTTCTTGGGGATCGGCAGAGATTAATAATTCTAGATTCTGACCAGGCTGTCTAATTCTTAAAGTCAGTAATTCAGGTTTTGGTTGATAAATCTTATCTATTCGCCCTCCAATTAATCTATTTTTAAATTCATCTTTAATAGCGGCTAGTGTAACTCCATCTAAGGACATTATTAACAACTCCTCTTAAATATTCTTTACATTTATAGTAACACTTTACTAGATTCTTTTCAAATATTAAATTTTTAGATAAGTAATCTTATAGTTGAATAATATTATTAGTTTAATTTCAACTATTTGTGATAAGTTCGATGATCCTTAGAAAAAACTTATATTATTATAGGCTAAATTTATATATTTATACTTTTATTTTAAATTTAAGAATAATTGAAATCTTCTACTTGTATAATTTACTTATATATAGATGTATGAATTTAAAATAAAATTTTATGGGTATATTTATGATATCTATATTATGATATTATTAGGTTTTTAGCTAATTGTTAATATAACTTATTTTTTATTTATCAAGGGTAATTTTCTTTACTTTAGCTGAATAATGATAGTTATAGTTAGAGTTACTATGATTTACTTTATAGTTAGAATAATAGAATCAGTTATTTCTAATAATTGATTTATTGTATTCTAATTTTAAATTAGGAGGGGGATAGATGTCTAAAAAGGATTCATATATTTCATCATTACCAGATTTAGTAGATAGCTTACAGAGTAATATCAAAAGAGGTTTAACTTATAGGCAGGTAGAAGAACGGTTAGAATCTATTGGACCAAATAAGTTACCTGATAATAGTGGTCATTCGATATTTTCATTATTTATAGGACAATTTCAAGATTTTATGGTATTGGTCCTAATTGCAGCAGTTATTATTTCAGGATTTTTAGGTGAATATGCAGATGCTATTGCTATCTTATCGATTGTAATTTTGAATGCAATAATGGGTTTTGTTCAAGAATTTAGAGCAGAAAAGTCCTTACAAGTCTTAAAAGAACTATCAGCACCCAAAGCCAGAGTCTTAAGGGAAGGTGAAATGGAAGAGGTTGTATCTGAGGAGCTTGTGCCTGGGGATATAATCTTTATTGAAATTGGTGATAAGATTCCAGTAGATGCTAGAATTATTGAGAGTAGCACATTAGAGGTCAATGAGTCCTCTTTAACAGGGGAGTCAGTACCAGTTGTTAAGAAGAATTGCAACCTAACTTCTGATATAGAGGTTGCAGTTGGTGATAGAACAAATATGATTCATATGGGAACTGTTGTGACTAAGGGTAGATGTAAGGCTGTAGTAACTGAAACAGGGCTTGATACAGAGATGGGGCAGATTGCTAGCTTATTACATGAGGCAGAGGACAGTACAACACCATTACAGCAAAGGTTAGAAGATTTAGGTAAGGGAATTGTTCTTATCTGTCTATTAGCCTGTGTTGCAGTAGTAGGGTTAGGGGTAGTCAAAGGAGAACCTCTTTATAAGATGTTCTTATCAGGGGTAAGCTTAGCAGTTGCTGCTATCCCAGAGGGATTACCTGCTATTGTTACTTTAGCTTTAGCTATTGGTGTCCAGAGAATGATTAAACGTAATGCAATCGTTAGAAAGTTACCTGCTGTTGAGACTTTAGGTTGTGCTACAGTAATCTGTTCTGATAAGACAGGGACTTTAACTAAAAATGAAATGACAGTACAGAAGGTCTATACTAACGGAAAGATTTATAATTGTGAAGAGGAGGAATTTAATGAGAAAGCACTTATAAAGGCTTTAGAGATAGGAGCTATCTGTAATAATGCTAAGTTGAGGCGAAAAGGTTCCTTGAATAAGAAATTTAAAGATAATTCCTATAGGAAGCGTTCTAAAAGAGAGGTGATAGGAGAACCCACTGAAGGAGCATTAATCTTAGCAGCTGATAATGCAGGGATAGATAAGGAAGAATTAGATAATAGATTCTCTAAGAGAATAGAGATACCTTTTGACTCTTCTAGAAAGAGAATGTCGGTGATTGTTAATGAGAATAAAAAGTATACATTATATATTAAAGGTGGTCCTGATATATTATTAAAGAGGTGTAATAGATATTTAGAGAATGGAAAAGTTAAATCTTTAGGAGAGATTAAGAGAAAAGAGATATTAAAAGAGAATGAGAATTTGGCTAGTCAAGCATTACGGGTATTGGCTGTAGGTTATCGTGAGTTAAGTGGGAAACCTAATGAAAATAATTTAGAACGATATGAAGATGAGATTATCTTTGTTGGATTGATTGGAATGATTGACCCGCCTAGACCTGAGGTTGCAGATGCTATTAGACTCTGTAAACAAGCAGGAATAAAGCCTAAAATGGTGACAGGAGATCATAAGAATACAGCAGCAGCTATAGCAGAGAGATTGAATTTATTAGAGATCGGAGATAAGATTATAACTGGTCAAGAGTTGATGGAGTTAACGGGTAGAGATTTAGAAAGTCAGATAGATAAGATTTCAGTTTTTGCTAGAGTATCACCTCAAGATAAGTTAAGGATTGTAAAGACTTTACAGAAGAAAGGGCATATAGTTGCTATGACTGGTGATGGAGTAAATGATGCTCCAGCTATCAAGGAAGCCGATATTGGGATTGCTATGGGACAGAAAGGAACAGATGTAACTCAAGAGGCATCATCATTGATATTGGCTGATGACAATTTTGCAACTATTGTAGCAGCAGTAGAAGAGGGTAGAGGAATTTATGATAATATTCGTAAATTTATTAGATATCTATTATCATGTAATGTAGGGGAAATATTGACTATGTTCCTCTCCTCCTTATTGGGATTACCTTTACCACTGATTCCAATTCAGATTTTGTGGGTTAATTTAGTAACAGATGGATTACCTGCTTTAGCTTTAGGTATAGATCCAGCTGATGATGATATTATGGAGAGAAGACCTCGTCCTAGGGAAGAGAGTATCTTTGCTGGAGGATTAAAATGGAGAATTTGTGGGCAAGGGATTTTGATAGGTTTTGGTACATTACTTGTCTTCTTATTTGGATTGAGATATTCTAATTCATTGGAAACAGCTAGAACTATGGCTTTTACTAATTTGGTTATGGCACAATTATTCTTTGTTTTTAGCTGTCGTTCTGAAAAGTATAGTGTGTTACAAATTAATCCCTTCACTAATCTATATTTATTATTAGCAGTAGTCTTTTCTTTTGGGATGCATCTGATGGTATTATATTTACCTATATTTCAAAATCTCTTTAAGACTACTTTATTGGCTAAAGGTGAATGGGCATTTGTTTTATTAGTTTCTGGTGGGTCCACTTTACTTATTGAATTTATACAATTTTGTATAAATTTATATAAAAATGATATAGGAATGGGAAATATAGAAGAATCATTAAGATAGGCATTTGCCTATCTTTTTTTATTGTATGTATAATTTTTTAATAGCTGAGTTATTATAAAGTAGTAAGGAAAATTTAAATTTTAATTTGACATCAAGTAAATTAACTGTTATTATGTTAAACGTGTCTATCAGAGAAGGTTTTATATTAAAGGTTTAATC